>JAQGHT010000347.1 GCA_028291565.1 Planctomycetaceae bacterium
GAAACACCTCAGCGACGTGCACGCTTCAGTGCATCGGTCTGTTCGGACAGCCACGTCGATCGCAAGGTCACGTTGGCCGAACCCTCGATAGATGTTTGGTGCGTCGCACCGGAGCAATCCGGGCAGAGCGACACCGTTTGCAGAAGCACACCGAAGCGATAAGCAACCTGAACTAGGTAGGAACTCTGTCAACGAAATGTGTGGGGAAACTTTTTTGAAAAACCTCACTGCACTTAAGGTACGCTCTCTTGACAGAGTAAGGCCATATAGATGTTAGGCTTCTTTCATTCTGCATCATTCGAAAGGGATAGATGCCGGCGCTCCGTCCAAGACCAAATTCCGGTCCCTGACGGTGGGCCAAATCGGGAAAGCACGCCTCGGATAATATTTAATCCTTCTTTGGTATTTCCAAACAATCTTGTGTCATAGGCTTCCACCGGTATGGATGCATCACAAGGTGGAAAACAGATCCCACCCGACCAGTATGTGGTCCCTATCCCTTCTTCAAACACGACGCGCTTAAATTCGGTTACGAAACACGGGCTGGCATCGACGGGCAACTGCACTTCTAGCCGATATGCTGGCTGGGGTGAAGAATTGCCGTAGCCGAGAGCATTCGCAAGGAAATTTTGCTGCTTTTTGATCGGCAAGCGAAACGATTCAGCTGCGGCGACACATTTCTGCCATTCATCAAATGGAAAGCGGTGATTACCGCTTTCAACTGTGCGGCAAGAATATGCGTTCTCCAACACCCATCCCAATTGATCATCCAACACCCATTTCATCTCGGACAACCTAAAATCGCAATGATGGACGAGTCGCTCCAATCGTCGCCCGCTAAACAGTCCCAACGATTCCCATGCATCCGTTAGGAGTGGAAATGCGATTTCCGCGTCCTCTTGAGAAGTCACTGGTGCCGCGACACTCATGAATATTACAGCAATTCCAGGGTGATACCAGTCTGAATTGCGAGCAGCTAAGCACCTGCTAAATAGGTCAACTTCATACCAACGCAGTCCATGTGGAAACGGATGCCCATCATCGGCATTATAGGCAATCGTGCATTCCCGACCGCTCTCCATTATCAGCAAAGATAAGAAGAAGCCCCGAAGCTGTTTTGCAAGGATGATACTATATTCAGCTGTAATAGGAAGCGTAATTTTGACAGGAAATCCATGCGAAATAGTAGACTCGGTCAAAGTCGAGTATTCATTGTTATAGATCTCTTCCCCCAGAAAATCAGACCAGAATTCGGCGTTATGAATCAGGCACCGAATCGCATCCAAAAGCGCCATACTTTACCATCCTGCCTACACCCGAAACGAACCGAATTGCGATCTATCCGTCTGCCAGGAAGCAGACGGATAGATCGTGCGTTGAACTTTTCCGCTTTGTGGCTTTGGTGGACGCCCTATGCGAATTCAATCCCTGCCACGTTACTGGTCAATGGCCATCTTATCGTGCCGAGCACGTGGTGTCACGAGTTTTTACAACGGCGTAGGCAGCAATTTTGAGTGCCGCTTGTTGCGTGTTTCGACGCTCGGAAGGATTATGCCTGAAGAGAGCGGGTGTGGAATGAGATGTTGAGCGGGAGGGCCCGCTGGCAAAGCGAGTGCAAGCGCAATCCGCGCAGCACCGAATGCCTCGGCGGCCTTCCAGACTGCGAGTTGGTTCAACGAGGTTGTGGTTCTCAATGGGAAGTTCGTGCATGAGTGTACCAGGGAGGTCGCCAGTGACTATTCATGATCTTCCACCAACTGGCTCGATCTTCCATGACGACGAGGCGCATTGATGCTCCGCATGTCGGACAGTTCGGCTCGGCGGGTTCTGTGGAATCAGTCTGATCCGGCAGCTCCGGAGCGGTGCCGGGCAATGATTCAGGTGCTCCGGAAACGGGCGACAGGAGTTCCTCACACTCGGCGAGGTAGCGTTCGCTGTGCCGGTTACTATATCCGCCAAAGCGACGCGGCTTTCTCAAGCCGTCCTGCCTGCCGGTCCCTGCAGTACCACCGGCCGTCGTCGACACCAGTTAGGATCCAGATGGTGACTACATCACATTCATTTATGACGTGTCTGATTTTCGTCGTCTTGAGCCCGCGACTTCACTTCCGGTGCGCGCCGACCTCGCGAAACTGCGAAAAAGTGATTGAAAGACTGGTCGCCACCGTCACGAAAAACTCGGAATCGGCGTTGAAAAGTCGCTCGGAGAGCAGTATCAACAGAATCCAATCAGAACTTACTGGCTCGACGATCCCGGTACGGACCTCGGCATCCCGTACCAAATCCCTATAAGAGAGCTCTTCTCGAACCACCGGGCTTCTTGAACAGAGAATTTGATCCCGGCTATCGCGGGGTCAAATTCTTAATTTGTTAGGCACTACTTCTTCCCAAGTACCAGATCGAGTGCCCAGCAACCACGCGTATGCTGACAATTTGAGCGGCAGTGTGCCAATAAAGCAATACTGTCGCATCCTGCGCATTCTAATGCAGCGGCCAACAGCGGTAGTCGGTTGAAACAACGATCGTTGTATATTGTGTTGGCCAAGTCGGTGACTTCCATCGACTTCCATACTTGTGCCATGACTGCTTCTTGGACAGGGCTCCCAATCACATCTTGAACGACGGATGCCTGAGCGGCTTTCTCTGGTAAAATAAACGGCTGGGCTGCCAGGAGAAACTCATCATGTTCTTCATATGACAAATCGTCAAATTTACACCCCAGGCCTTGTATCCCAACAGCGTTAGCGGCCCAATCGGTAATGTTGTAGGTCTGTCCCCAATCAAGCCATCCCATGGTCAATCCGGCAGCAAACATCGCAGCTTCCGACGGCTTCATATTTTAGGCCAGATCTGGTGGCGTGAGCTCGATGAAGGTCGTAGTTCAGCGCGAAGTCCCATTCACGTCCAGTGTTAAAGAGTTCATCAAGCGAGATCAGCCCATCAGCACATTGTTCTGCAACCTCCAAACTGTGGAGACCGAAGTCATCGTCCAAGAATTCGCCCACACGACGGCAACAAGCGACAGCAATCAGTCTGAGCTGCCGGGTGGACACTTTGTCCTGAACGAACTGAAGCATCTTAAACGGGTCATCGCAGTCCCACCAATTCGATTCTTCCATCTGCGAACTCTCAACTGCCTAATGTATGGAGTTAAGCAGAAACGGCGAACTGGGGAAGAGTCGGCTTTGGCGAGCGTCTTCCGCCTGCTGACGATCCGTTTCCTGCTTCAACGAAC
>JAQGHT010000432.1 GCA_028291565.1 Planctomycetaceae bacterium
CATAACTGAAATGGCTGGATGTTGGGCCTGCCAAGAAGAGTCCCGGTGTTCATGCAGAGTGGGTTTTTGATGCGGGAAAAGAAGGTTCCGAGATTTTCTGGGACGGCACGCTGATCGCCGCTGTCGCCGCGGAACGCCCCGAAATCGCCGAGGACGCGATCAAAGCGATCATCGTGGAATACGAAGTCCTCGAGCATTTCGTCGACGAACGGGACTTGAAGGGGGCTGAAGCGGCGAAAGCCACGAAGGCCTCTGGAAAGAACAACAAGGGCAAGGTCGAAGACGCCTTGAAAACCGCCAAGCATACCCTCACGGGCAACTATGGCGTGCATACGATCAGCCATATGTGCCTGGAACCGCACGGGACACACGCCGAATGGAAGGGCGGCGACGCTCTCGACGTGCATTTGTCGACGCAGAACGTGTCGGGGACTGCTGGACAATTCGCTGGTCCGCTGGGAATCGATGAGGCCAAAGTCAGCATCACCGCGAATTATGAGGGCGGCGGTTTTGGTTCCAAGTTTTCAGTCGACGAATGGGGCATCGCAGCCGCTCAGCTGGCGAAAGCAGCCGGCCGGCCAGTCAAGCTGATGCTGGATCGGGCCACGGAATTGAAAGCGGCTGGAACCCGGCCTTCCGGATTCATTGACGTGACCCTCGGAGCGGACGAAACGGGCAAGATCATTGCCTGGGACAGCCATCACTGGGGCAGCGGCGGTATTGCAGGTGGCGCGATTCCCGTCGGCGGTGTCCCCTACGTTTTCGACTTCGAGCATCGGAACCGGTCTGCGACGCAGGTGAACTGTAACGTCGGGCCGACTCGAGCCTGGCGGGCTCCGCCACATCCGCAGCTGTGTGTGATGACGCACTGTGCCATTGATGATCTTGCCTGGAAGATGGGCAAGGACAGCTATGACGTGTTCCTGGCGAATCTGGATCAGGCCGCGAGTTCGGGTCCATTGCTGCCCGACACCTACAAGGCCGAGATGGAAATCGGCGCCAAGTTGATCGACTGGAAGGCCAAGTGGCATCCACATGGCAAAGGCACCGAGAAAGGTCCGATCAAACGCGGTCTGGGTATGGCGCTGCACACGTGGGGCGGCGGTGCCGGACCTTGCGTTTGTAATGTCAAAGTTCATCCGGACGGCAGCGTGGAATCGTTTGTCGGCAGCCAGGACATTGGGACTGGAACGCGAACGGTCATTGCGATGACACTGGCCGAAACCTTTGGCGTCCCGTTGACCAGTGTGAAAGTCAATCTGGGGTCGAATAAGTATCCGGCCTCGGCGGGTTCAGGCGGTAGTATTACCGTCGGTGGCGTTACAGGAGCCCATCGTCGGGCATCTCAAGACGCTTTGTGGAAGATTTTTGATCTGGTGGCGGCGAAGTACAAAGTCGACGCCGGCACGCTTTCCGCGGCAGATGGCAACATTCTGTCGAAGAATGAAAAGGTGTGTACTTGGAAGCAGGCGACTGGATTGCTGGGTCCGATGGGCCTGGAAGTCAAGGGTGAAGGACCTGCGGAAGACGGCCTGACCAGCTCCCGGGTGGGTGGCGTGCAGATGGTGGATCTCTCGGTCGATTCCGAGACCGGGATTGTCCGCATCAATAAGTACGTCGCTGTTCAGGATTGTGGTTTGATCATTAATCCTCTGACCGCCAAGAGTCAAATCTATGGCGGCGTGATCATGGGTATCGCTTATGCTCTGAGCGAAGAGCGGATTATGGACAACAAGACCGGCCGGTATATCAATGCCGACCTGCAGAACTACAAACTGCCACGGATTGGCGACATCGGCGAAATCGTCGTCGAGATCTACCAACCCGACAGTGAGTACGATCGGGGTGTCATCGGCCTGGGTGAACCGCCTGTTATTTCTCCGGGCGCGGCGATTTCGAATGCCGTCGCGAACGCTCTTGGTGTGCGGGTGCCGATCCTCCCGCTGACTCCGCAACGTGTGTTGAACGCTCTGAGTAAAGGAGGCACGGCATGAAGAATTTTGAATTCGCCAGCCCTCGGGCCGAATCCGAAGCGGTTGGATTGCTGAATGATCATGGCGGCCGGACGGCGGTCCTTGCGGGAGGCACCGATCTGATTGGCCTGCTGCAGGCCGATCTGGCCGCTCCCGAACGGGTCGTCGACATTCGCAACGTGAAGTCGATGACCGGAATCCGCGAAGAATCGGACGGCATCTGGGTGGGAGCACTCACGACGTTGGATGAAGTTCTCGCTCATCCCCTGCTGAAGCCCTATCTTTCGTTGGGGCAAGTCGCGGATGCGCATCATGCCATCCAGATTCAATCCAGCGGAACGCTGGGGGGTGACCTGTGTCACATGCCCAACTGCTGGTACTACCGCAATGGGTACGGCCTGCTGGCAATGAAGGATGGTGAATCTCTCGTCGAAACGGGCGAGAATCGCTACCACGCGATTCTGGGAAACCGAGGCCCTGCCAAATTCGTGAATGCTTCACGGTTCGCTCCGGCCTTGATTGCCTGGGGAGCCAAAGTGCGGATCATCGGGCCGGGGCCGGAAGAATCGGAAGTCGTACCCTTGGAGTACTTCTATATTTCGCCGAAGTCGGCCAACCAGGGCAACACCATTCTGAAGCCTGGTCAGTTGATTTCGCACATCTGGTTGCCCGCCCCGAAACCGACAATGGTCAGTGCCGCGTACGAAGTCCTGCAACTGGAAGGTCTCGACTGGCCGTTGGCGGCGGCCTCGGTGATGCTGGATGTCGAAGCGGGAATCGTCCGTTCGGCGCGTGTAGTGCTGGGGCACGTGGCACCCGTGCCGTGGGTGTCTCAAGAAGCCGCCTCCATGCTGCGCGGTCAATCGATCACACCGGAACTGGCTCAGGCGGCGGGTACCGCAGCAGTCGCCAGGGCCACGCCTTTGTCGAATAACGAATACAAAGTTCAGATCGCCAGGACTGCTGTGAAGCGGGCGATCCTCAAGGCCGTCGACCAATTGGAAGGAGGACTGTAAGCCCATGCCTGAACAAATTCAGCTCCCATCCGAGTACGTCAAAGACACGGATTTGCCTCAGCTCACGATTGAACTCGGCGAGCGTTGCACGAACTTGTTGTGCAAGGGGATGTACCTGAACTACGGTCTGTCCGAGGATAAGCATGTCACGGGCGACGGCAATTTTTGGTGCGGGAAGACGCAAACGGTCCTCGGCCCCGACCGCAACTTCGTGAGCGACGGCAATTGCCGTCACACGGGTCGAAGCTGCTATGAAGGCCGGGATTGAGAGGCGTTGGCAGACAACAAATACTGAGATCCAGCCCGGCTTTTGAGTGATCGAAAGCCGGGCTTTTTTGTGTGGAAAAAGACACAGCGATCGGAATTCGAAAGGACGCCCGACATGAAGGCGAAGTGGGTGATCGCGTGCAGTCTGCTGTTGTTCTGCATGGCCTGTTCGATGACGGCTCTGGAATTCCGAAAGAACGAAAGTGAAGCCGTGATCTGGCCCGGTATCGCAACTCTGTGCCTGGGCTTGCTGGGACCGCTCATCGGCTGCTTTGCCTGGTTCGCGAATCCATTCTGGTTCGTCGCCTTGATCTTGCTGTACTTGCAGCGAAATGTCCCGGCAGCGGTCTGCGCAGGTTTAGCGCTCCTGATCAGCTGCAACACCTGGGTTCTGTTTTCCTGCGACATTCCAGGGGATGAAGGGGGGATGAGCAAGCTGATTTTGCAGAGAATTGGCGAGGGGACCTATTTGTGGATGGCGAGTATGGCGGTCGTCCTGGTCGGCGCCTTTTTAGTACCACGTCGACTTGTGGATCCAATGGCGATACGCGTGGTTGATCGGAACAACGTCGAATGAGAAGCGTGGCGAGAAAGTGGTGAATTTGCGTCGATTGACGGCAAAGCAACTTGGCTGACGCTAGAGTGTATTAACTTGACGTGTGTGCATCGAGATGGCACCCTTCCCCAAAGGGGATGCGTCAATAGCCCAGGGTTGCCGCGCTCCGCGGCTACCCTGGGTCAAGCCCACAAAAAGACCCTTCTACCCCTACGGGGTAGCGCCTCAGGAATATCCGATTTCGGCAGGCGCAATGCTGAGATTCTCCGACGAGAATTGGATTTCTTCTTCACGGCTTCGCGTGATTACTTCCTGACTTGAAAAGGATCTCACGCGAAGGCGCGAAGCCGCGAAGGGAAACCCAAACAATTGGGGCTGCGCAGCATGCGGTACTGGATTTCGACAGGCGCAACCCCGATGGGGTTGAAGCCGGGCATCGCTAAACCCAGGGTAGCCGCTGTGCGGCAACCCTGGGCTATTGACGCATCCCCTTTGGGGAACGACAGGATTGAAGTCCCACCCCACATGAGAATTCGGGAAAACTTCGATATGCACTTACCGCGAATACGATAGGTTAATGCGCTCTAGTTGGTACAGAGGATCTACTTCTTGGTTGCGAGCTGCACTCCCAGCTTTGTCAAAGTCATTTCCAACGCCATCTGATTCGTTTTCGTCGGATCGATCACGGCTGTGACCAGGCCGTCCTTGAAGCTGGCCGTGGCCTGTTCGACTCCCTCCACCCTCAAGATCGCTTCATAAACTCCCAGGCAGCAGCCTTTGCAGTCCAGACCCACGACGGGGATCTCCAGCCGCGTGAGTTTCTCTTTGGGGATCGTAGACAATGGTTTGACGCCGAAGGTCGAGGCCGAATGAGTTCGCAGCAGATTGTCGAAACGTTCGACGACCTGTTCCGGTTTGGGCCCGTTCAAGAGCTTGTTGGCGTCGTAGATGAATGTCGCCTCGGAATTGGCAAAGTCGATACTCTCCAGTTTCACTTCCGGCAGCTTCTCTTGAATCAACTGACGCAAGTCATCTTGCCGGTCAGGAGAAAACAGGCCGGTGATGCGGTGCTTGACCGGAAGAAGCGGTTTGTCGTCGGCGGCGGGAAGGTGCGATGCGACGATCAGGCACAGCCCCAAGGCGACAAACTGGTTCAGAGCCGAGATGCGATAATCTTTGAGATTCATGCGATTGTGCCACAGAATGCTGCGGAAATTGGTCTTATTGGGATGAAGGCGTGCAGAGGCCGTGCACCCACCGGGGCAAGCCCGGTGGCGTTTGTTCTTTTACTACTTGGTTTGGAATAATTGGCTTTGCACGACTTCGTGAATTAGTGTTCTCACTCCGCCTCCGTTCTTTTGCGTTCGTTCGACAATCGCTGCGATCTGATCGCGGTCGCTGAACGCGATGTCTCGACCTGTTGAATAGATCGCGATTTGTTCCGCGAGGTTTTTCAACAGTTGTTTCGAATCCGCTGCAAGTAATGCCTGGAATTCAGTGATGCCGCTGAATCGCCGTTCGTCTGGCAGAATGCCGCTGGCGTCGACTGTCGGACCAAGTTTAAAACTGATACCAATAAAGGGATCAATCGAACCACGCGGCGCGACTTCACCTTCGCCGATGGAACGATAACGAGTTCGCAGGCCACCGATCACGTCAAACGCCTCCAACGCAAAACCGGGCGGATCCAGCTTCGCATGACAGGACGCACACGAGGCGTCCGCACGGTGTTTGTCGAGTTGCTCGCGAATGGTTTTGGCTCCGCGTACATCGGGCTCGATCGCGGGAATATTGGGAGGCGGAGGATCGGGGGGCTGGCCCAGCAATCGAGCCATCACGAACGCGCCGCGCGGGACAGGCGACGTTGTGGTGCCGTTGGCCGTGATCTTCAGAATGGACGCCTGAGTCAGAAATCCACCACGAGGGCAATCGGCCGGCAATTTCACTTTCTGAATCATCGGCCCGACAACACCGGGAACTCCGTAATGCGTGGCCAGCTTTTCGTTCAGCATGGCGAAATCCGATCGCACAAGATGGCTGGCGTCCAGGTTTTGTTCGATGAGCTCGCGAAAATAGGCACGCGTTTCACCCACCATCGAATCCTGCAGATAGGGACTGAACTCGGGATAGAGTTTCCGGTCGGGATCATTCGCGGCAATCTGACGCAGTCGCAGCCACTGGCCCAGGAAGTCTTCGATAAAACGTTGCGACTTCGGATCTTTCAGCAAGCGGTCGACCTCAGCACGCAACACATCTGGCGTATGCAGCTTGGCC
>JAQGHT010000448.1 GCA_028291565.1 Planctomycetaceae bacterium
AAGATGCATGAGCACTGTCCAACATGTGGCCTGAAGTTCGAGTCAGAGCCAGGCTTTTATCTCGGTTCGATCTACGCGAATTACGGTGTGACCGCCCTCTTGGCCACAGTGGCCTTCCTGATCCTCGTGTTTGGATATGGGTTCAGTAAGGACATCGTGATCTGGTTGTGTCTGGTCTTCACCACGCTGTTCCCCCTCTGGTTTTTCCGTTACGCACGCAGCATCTGGTTGTCGCTGATGTACCTCGTCAGCTCCAACGAGTTCCAATCTTCTGACATGTCACGAACAGGAATTGAATCATGAGTACCTCCATTTTAGAAATGCCCCAACTGCCCCGAACTATTGAGCAACCGTCCATGACATCGAGTCATGAGAGTGAACAACCTCGGGTGTCTTTGGGATTCTCGCCGTTTACTGCGGCAGAGATGGAATCGTTTCAAAACAACGATTCGATGGCGGCAGGGATGATCGCCACGATTCTCGGCCTGGCCTTCCTGGTTCTGCTAGGCTTGGTCATTACGGTATCAGTCTGGACACTGAATTCCACGGTTTAGAGTCCAGTCGGAACATGCAGGCAAGTCGAAGTAGGACAGGTTTTCAACCTGTCCGAATCCGGTATGCACGTTTGACAAATCACCTCCTTGGAACAAGCCTCGCATTCTAAATCAGTGCATCTCCTTAGACTTCGGACTTCGGACCTTGGCTGTTCAACGACCGGAATTCTCCTCCTTTTCAGGCGAATGTCCGGCAGGCAATTCCCTCAACAGACCCTGCTCGAACGCTCATGAGTTGATCTGAAAGCGAGCATCTTGCGTGTTCGACGTTCACGATTACATTGTAGCTCCTCCGTACGGCATCTCGGTTTGGAAGACGCGGTCGCTCAGTTCTCGATGAATTGAAGGTATCGTCAGTGTGAGTTTGATGCATTTGAGCCCCTAACGATCTCTTTTCGGACTTGGCAATTTGCTATTCGGGACGGCAAATCAATCCAAATTTGCCATCGCACTGAAGTGGAATGACGTTTGCGAATAACGAGGAAGGACATTGTTCCCGCGATTTCCACGATGCGGGCCTCAGGTCCCGAGTCGTCTAGTTATGTTGTGGCATAAGCCTCTGGCTTGTGCGGAACAAGATGATTGAGACGCATTGCGAGATTCTGTCTTCGTCGAAGGCATACAATTACGTCTCCACTTGTGATCTGAATTGAGTCTCTAAGATGACGGATACCTCGTGGAACCAGTGGATGAACGGATTCGTACTCATCCTCGGTATCAAGCGTAGAACTACGTCTCAGCGGATGCGAATTGCCCGGATTGAGATTCTGGAAGATCGAACGTTGCTGGCGACGAATCCAATCGCCGTCAATGATATTTACGCGGTCGATCCCGGGACGGCTTTCAATGGTGGTTCTGTGTTGATCAACGACACGGATCCAGTTGGAACTGTCAATCAGGCCATCCTGCAGAGCGGAGTTTCTCACGGGACGCTAACGCTCGCGACAGATGGGACTTTTATTTATACACCCGATTCTGGCTTTACCGGGTCCGATTTTTTCACCTATCTCGCCGAGGATACAGCGAATTCACAAACCAGTTTGACGGCGGGCCGAGTCACCCTGCACGTCGGCACGTCCGATTCGGCCCCCACTGCCAACCCTGTCACAATCAATGCGACAACTGACACGGAATTTTTCGGAACTCTTACTGGTACCGATGAGAACGGCGACCCGCTTACGTTCGCGGAGGGTTCGACGCCCGCGACGAATGGCACCGTAACGATCAGTCCCAATGGCAGTTTTGGTTTTACACCGGCACCGGGCTTCACGGGAGTCGGCTCGTTTTCATTCGTAACCACCGACGGGACCGTCACCAGCCCTGATTCCACGGTCACCGTCAATATCGGCGCGGCTGGCCCGAATACTGCACCAGTGACAAACCCCGTCGCCTTTGTCACGAATATTGATACTCCTCTAAATGGGGCGCTGGTCGGAACAGACTCCAATGGCAATGCACTCACTTTTTCCGCAGGCGCGACAAGTGCGACGAACGGAACGGTTGTGATCAATCCGGACGGCACATTTACATTCACTCCGACAACGGGCTTCATGGGCTTAGGAACTTTCTCGTACTTGGCGACTGATGGTAGTTTGAGCAGTCCCGAGTCGACCGTACTGGTCCACATCGGGATTCCGAATTCCCTGCCGACGATCGCCCCGCGGGCCGTATCGACCGATACGAACGTTCCGTACTTTGGAACATTGGCGTCGAGCGATGCGAATGGCGACCCGGTCAGCTTCGCGACGGGCTCAACAGTCGCAGCAAACGGTTCGGTGGTCGTTAATCCCGATGGTTCCTACGTCTTTACGCCGACTGCGGGATTTACCGGTGTTGGTTCGTTCTCATTTATGGCTAGTGATAGCATTGGAAATACCACAGAAGTGACCCAGACTATCAATGTGGGGGCAGGGCTGGGACAAGCGCCGGTCGGTGTGCCTCAATCAACCTTTACAACAGTGAATGCACCCTTGACGGGAACTTTGCAGGGCACCGACACCAATGGAAATAACTTGACGTTCTCCGCCGGAAGCGCGTTCGCCGCGCACGGAACAGTGCTCATCAATCCGGATGGAACTTTCACTTACACTCCTGATCCAGGCTTTACGGGTGTCGATTCGTTTTCCTTCAGGACGAATGACGGAACGCGTAACAGCCAGGATTCGACCGTAACCGTGCACGTCGGAGGCGTAAATTCCCTGCCGACCGTCCAAAATACGGCCTTTTCGACCGACACCAATGCCGCCTTCAGCGGAACCTTGGCCGGCACTGATGCAGATGGTGATCCATTGACCTTTTCCACGGGATCAACGGCGGCTACCAATGGAACAGTCCAAATCAATCCCGATGGAACTTTCGTATTCACTCCAACCAGCGGCTTTGCGGGTCAGGGGACTTTTTCTTTTAATGCGAACGATGGCATCGGCAACAGCACCGACTCTACCGCGACAATCAACGTCGGGACTGGGCTGAATCAGGCTCCGGTAGGTCAGGCGAGGTTTTTTACCACAGCTGTGAGCACACCCGTATCTGGAACTCTGCACGCCACGGATATCAACGGCAATAACCTGACCTTCTCAGCGGGGACCGTTTCCGCGACGAATGGAACGGCCGTCATCAATTCCGACGGCTCCTTTGTTTATACTCCCACAAACGGCTTTATCGGGACGGACTCATTCACCTTTCGGGCCACCGATGGCAGCTTGAACAGCCCAAATACCACGGTGACGGTGCAGGTCGGCAGCGCCAACGCGGCTCCGACCGTTTCCAACGGTAACGGCACAACCAATTTCGGGACGAATCTCAATGGCTTCTTAGCGCCACTCGGGCAAGATCCCCAGGGCAATCTTTTGAACTTCGCCGTGGTGACACAACCGGAACATGGATCATTGACCTTGCTTCCGGACGGAACATTCACTTACTCGCCGGACACAGGTTTTAGTGGCAATGATTCATTCACGTTTAAGGCGAACGACACCACTTTCGATAGTAATGTGGGCACTTTTCAACTCACGGTCAACGCGTCGCCCAGCCTGGTCAGGTTGAACCTGGCCACAACAGGAACTGTCGCGACGAGTTCGAAGTCGTCTGTCGCACTCGACAGTCAGGCGAGCCTGACAGCTGTCGATCCAGGCCTCAGTTTTGCCAACTCGACAATTATCGCCAGTTTTGACCACGGCGGAGACGCTCGGCATGACAAACTGCTCCTGCTCAATGATCACAAGTCGAACGTCCAGGTTCACGGGAAGACGATTTCAATCGGCGGTACTCGGCTCGCAATAATTTCCCACGGCACGGACCATAACCAGTTGATTATTACGTTCAATGCGAATGCTACCATCGATCACGTGAACGCAGTGTTGCAGCGAATTGCCGCTCGAACAACGAAAGATTCGACCAACCACGTTCGCAGTATCCTCATGCAGGTGAACGCTGGCGACTCGAGCACAACTGCGACAATTAAAGCCTCTAAGGCGCTGTAACGAAACAAGTTGATCAAGTTGTTTCGCTGTGGCTTCTCGGTGATCGAGAGACTTTCGGTCGATTGTGAACACTAATTACCGCTAATTTAGGCTGATTAGGACTCCGTCACGCAATAGTCGTTAGGCAAGATAATTGCGGCTTTCCTTGTCTTTATTAGCGTTAATTAGCGTTAATTAGCGCAGATTAGTGTTCCAGCTTCCTCGGTTTTCC
>JAQGHT010000458.1 GCA_028291565.1 Planctomycetaceae bacterium
GCCGTGGCGAACGGAGATCTGTCGAAGAAGATCACCGTCGACGTGCGTGGTGAAATCCTGGAACTGAAAGACACCATTAATACGATGGTGGATCAATTGGGATCGTTCGCGTCGGAAGTGACCCGCGTGGCCCGCGAAGTGGGTACCGACGGAAAACTGGGTGGTCAGGCCAACGTGAAGGGTGTCGCCGGTACGTGGAAGGACTTGACGGATTCTGTGAATTCGATGGCTTCAAATCTGACAGTCCAATTACGTGACGTCTCAAAAGTGGCCACGGCCATCGCCACGGGGGACCTGTCACGCAAGATCACCGTCGACGTGAAGGGCGAAATCCTGCAGATCAAGGACGTGTTCAACACGATGGTTGATCAACTGTCGTCGTTCGCGTCTGAAGTGACCCGCGTGGCACGCGAAGTGGGTACAGAAGGCAAGCTCGGCGGGCAGGCCGACGTGCGTGGTGTGGCCGGAACCTGGGAAGATCTCACAGACAGTGTGAACTTCATGGCCTCCAATCTGACCAGCCAGGTGCGCAATATTGCAGACGTGACGAAGGCCGTGGCCGCCGGCGACTTGTCACGCAAGATTACGGTGGATGTGAAAGGCGAAATCCTGGAGCTGAAGAACACCATTAACCTGATGGTGGATCAGCTCGGTTCGTTCGCGTCGGAAGTGACACGTGTCGCCCGCGAAGTGGGAACGGAAGGAAAGCTGGGCGGTCAAGCTGAAGTGAAGGGCGTTGCAGGAACCTGGAAGGACTTGACGGACAGTGTGAACTTCATGGCGTCCAACCTGACGAGCCAGGTGCGTAACATCGCCGACGTCACGAAGGCTGTGGCTCTGGGAGACTTGTCGAAGAAGATCACCGTTGACGTAAAAGGTGAAATCCTGGAATTGAAGAACACCGCCAACACGATGGTGGACCAGCTGCGTTCATTCGCGGCCGAAGTGACTCGCGTGGCACGCGAAGTGGGCACGGAAGGAAAGCTGGGTGGTCAGGCCAAGGTGGAAGGCGTTTCCGGTACCTGGAAAGACCTGACGGATAGCGTGAACATGATGGCGGCCAACTTGACCGACCAGGTTCGTGGTATTGCGAAGATCGTGACCTCAGTGGCGAATGGTGAGCTGAATCGCAAACTGACACTCGAAGCGAAGGGCGAGATCGCGGAACTCGCCGATACGATCAACAGCATGATCGATACGCTGGCCACATTCGCCGATCAAGTGACAACAGTGGCCCGTGAAGTCGGTGTCGAGGGCCAACTGGGCGGACAAGCCAAGGTGCCTGGTGCTGCGGGAACCTGGAAGGCCTTGACGGAAAACGTCAACCAGCTGGCCGACAACTTGACCCGCCAGGTGCGGGCGATCGCTGAAGTGGCCACCGCCGTGACCAAGGGCGACCTGACTCGATCCATTGCCTTGGACGCTCAGGGTGAAATGGCGGCCCTGAAAGACACGATCAACGAGATGATCCGGAACCTCAAAGACACGACGTTGAAAAACAACGAGCAGGACTGGTTGAAGACGAACCTGGCCAAGTTCAGCCGCATGCTACAAGGTCAACGCGACTTGACGAACGTCGGCCGGATGGTGTTGTCTGAACTCTGCCCGGTGGTTTCGGCACAGCAGGCCGAATTCTACGTGCTCAATGAGAACGAAGATCTCCAGGACAACGAGCGGGAAAATGCCTGGCTGACATTACTGGGAAGCTATGCGTCCGAAGGCCAGGAAACTCTTGGTAAGCGAATCTCCATGGGACAAGGCATCGTCGGACAGTGCGCACTGGAACGACGGAAAATTATCCTCGACAAACTGCCGCCCAACTATCTGCGCATCTCGTCTGGCCTCGGTGAGGCCCCTCCCAGCAGTATTATGGTGTTGCCGTTGATTTTCGAAGGACAGGTCAAGGGTGTTCTGGAATTGGCTTCCTTCGAAGGCTTCAACCCCACGCACCACGCCCTGCTGGAACAGCTGACGGAATCGATCGGCATCGTGCTGAATACGATCGAAGCCAACATGCGTACGGAAGGTTTGCTGCAACAATCGCAATCGCTGGCCCAACAGCTTCAGACACGGCAGGAACAACTGCAGCAGACAAACCAGGAACTGCAGGAAAAGGCCCGCCTGTTGGCGCAGCAAAATCAGGAAGTCGAACGCAAGAACAGTGAAGTCGAACAGGCGCGTCAACAACTCGAAGAGAAAGCCCGTCAGCTGGCCCTGACTTCGAAGTACAAGTCTGAATTCCTGGCGAATATGTCTCACGAGTTGCGTACGCCGTTAAACAGCCTGCTGATCCTGTCCGATCAGTTGAGCAACAACCCGGAAGGCAATCTGACATCTCGGCAGACCGAATTCGCCAAGACGATCCACTCGTCTGGTAACGAATTGCTGATGCTGATTAATGATATTCTGGACCTGTCGAAGATCGAATCCGGAACGGTCGTCGTCGATGCCAGTGAACTGCGTCTGGACGACCTGCAAGGTTATGTCGAGCGAACCTTCCGGCACGTGGCGGAATCCAAAAACGTCGCCTTTTATACTCAATTCGATGGGGCGCTGCCCAAATCGATGTTCACGGATGCCAAGCGACTGCAACAGATTATCAAGAACCTGCTGTCGAACGCCTTCAAATTCACGCAGCATGGCCATGTCACGCTCTCGCTGGATACGGCGGTATCAGGATGGAGTCCTGATAATGATGACTTGAACCGCGCCGCCGAAGTGATCAGCTTCGCGGTCATCGATTCGGGTATCGGAATCCCGGTCGATAAACAACAGATCATTTTCGAGGCCTTCCAGCAGGCCGATGGATCGACAAGCCGCAAATATGGCGGCACAGGACTGGGCCTGGCCATCAGCCGTGAATTGTCACGGTTGCTGGGGGGTGAGATTCGACTCATATCGGTTCCCGGACAAGGCAGTACGTTCACATTGTACTTGCCCGTCAGCTACGCTCCTTCGCGTACCAATCGCCGCATTGGGCCGACCGAATCGGCAGTATCCACGCCGGTGAATCGGTTGTCGCCACCGATTGAATCGACGCCGGAATCAAAGCCTGAAAAATCGAACGGTTCAGGTCGGATTGGGATTCCCGCGCCTCATTTATTCGCAGAACCGGTCCTGGAAAAAATTACCAACGAAGCCGGTGACGATCGTGATGTGATTCGCTCAGGTGATCGCGTCCTGATGATCGTCGAGAATGATTTGGGATTCGCGAAATTCCTGCTGGAGACGGCCCGGGAAATGGGCTTCAAGGGACTTGTCACGTCATTGGGAGCATCGGCACTGGCATTAACCCGCGAATTCCAGCCTGACGCGATCACCCTGGATATTCATCTGCCCGATATTGATGGCTGGCGCGTTCTCGATCGGCTGAAGAACGATCTGTCGACGCGTCACATTCCGGTGTCAGTCATTTCCACCGACGAGTCACGCGATCGCGCCCTGGCGTCCGGAGCGATGGTGTTTGTGGCAAAACCGTTGCAGAACAAATCGATTCTCGACAATCTGCTGAATGCCAAGATTGATTTTCTGGGACGGAAGACTCGTGACGTCTTGCTGATCGAGCCGGATGAAGAGCGTCGCAAATCAATTGTGGAAAGCTTAAATGTTGATAATGTCCTGGTCCGCGTCGCAACGGATGTCGCGTCGGGTCAGCAACTGCTGCTCGACCACAACGCCGACTGCCTGATCGTGAATCCAGACGTCAGTCATATCTTCGAGTTACGTTGTGACGACGGCAATGCAGTAGCGGGTCTTTCACTTAGAAAGCCTTTAATCATTTATTCGCAAAGCGATACAAAAGATTCCACGTTGCAGCGGCTCGGCGTGAACTGGACCGTACGACAGGCTCGCTCCGCGGACCGGCTGCAAGATTTAACTTCGTTCTTCCTGCACCGCAATGTGGCCCATTTGCCCCAGCCGCAACAGCAGATGTTACGCGGCCTGTATCATTCGGATCGCAGCCTGAATGGCAAGAAAGTCTTGATCGTCGACGACGATATGCGTAATATCTTCGCCCTGTCGATGGTCCTGGAAGAACATAACATGGTGATCGCGTCAGCCGATAATGGACGTGATGCCATTACGCTGCTGCAGAACGACGACGAAATCGATATCGTCCTGATGGACATCATGATGCCGGAAATGGATGGCATGGAAACCATGCGGGAAATCCGCAAAATTCCCAAACTGAAGTATATGCCGATAGTCGCTGTCACTGCGAAAGCGATGAAAGGAGATCGAGAGAAATGCATCGAAGCGGGGGCTTGGGACTATCTGTCAAAACCGGTTGACCCCGAACAGATGCTGGCGGCGCTTCGGGCCTGGCTATACCGCTAGATCATCCTCAACTGGATCACAACGATCATGTCCGATTCCGATAAGACAGATATACTTGTTGTCGACGACCTGCCTGAAAAGCGTCTGGCGTTCGAGGCCGTGTTGAATAATCTCGGCCAGAACGTCATCACCGCATCGTCGGGGCAGGAAGCCTTGAAACAGGTTTTGCTGCATGACTTCGCGGTCATTCTGCTCGACGTCAACATGCCGGACATGAATGGATTCGAAACAGCTCGGATCATTCGCGGCCGCAAAAGATCTGGCAATACGCCAATCATTTTTCTGACGGCTTTCACGGACGAAGTTCGCACGGCCGAAGGATATGCGACAGGGGCCGTGGACTACTTGCCAACCCCGGTCGTCCCCGAGATTTTGCGGGCCAAAGTCCGGGTGTTTGTCGAACTGTTCCAGATGCGGCAGCAGGTGGCCCAGCAAGCCGAAGAGAAAGCCCGACATGCCGCGTCCGCAGAAGCCAACAGCCGCCTCGCTTTTTTGTCGGAAGCCGGTGCCGTTCTCGGACGATCTCTCGATTTTGACGCCACGTCTCGGGACGTTGTCCATCTCCCCATTCCGATTCTGGCAGACGTCAGTACTCTCGATTGCTCTCCCCGCAGCAGTCTGGGTCGCAAAACAATCATTTCCCAACTGGATGAACAGGGAAACTATACGGCTCAAGATCTGAAAGACAACGCGCCCCTGCCCGAAGAACTGGCACATGCTATGCGGCAGGTAACTTCCAGTGGCGAGCGGATTTCGTTGTCCGGCCCCAATGGCGTGTTCTGCCTGGTATTGCCCCTGCAAGCGCGGGGCCGAACTTTTGGCGCCCTGGCCTTGTCGCGAGAACCCTCGCAACGCACGTTCAACATGCACGACGAGACCATGGCCGTAGCCTTTGCTTCGCGTGCTGCCATCGCCCTGGACAATGCCGTGCTGCATCATGAATTGCAAGCGGCGGACCGGCAAAAAAACGAATTCCTGTCGATGCTGGCGCATGAACTTCGCAACCCGCTGGCTCCGATCCGTAATGCGACGCAATTGCTCGGACTGCGTGCCTCCGATGAACCGGATCTGCAATGGATTCGCGATGTGATTGAGCGGCAAGTTGTGCAGATGGTGCGTCTGGTCGACGACCTGCTGGATATCTCGCGAATTACTCGCGGTAAGATAGATCTACAACGTGCTCCCGTGGAACTGGCGACAATTGTGGCACACGCTGTCGAGACCAGCAAACCGTTGATCGACTCGCGAAATCACCAGCTGGCCGTTGCGCTTCCGACGCACCCCGTCTGGATCCATGGTGACCTGACGCGGCTCGCTCAAGTTCTGACAAATCTGCTAAACAATGCCGCAAAATACACCGAGGTCGGTGGTCAGATCTGGCTGACCGCACGCCATGACGGCAACTCGGCCATTGTGAGCGTCCGCGATACCGGAAGTGGCGTTCCACCCGAAATGTTGAACGCGATATTCGATTTGTTCACACAGGTGAATCGCACACTTGATCGGTCGCAAGGCGGCTTGGGGATAGGGCTGACGCTGGTTCGGCAACTCGTTGAAATGCATCATGGAACAGTGTCCGCCGCCAGTGATGGACCAGACCGGGGCTCCGAGTTCACGGTGACGTTACCAGTCATGACCGAAATGGACTCTCACAATTCCCCGAATCGAGCGGGCAGTCTGGCAACCGGAGAGCCGATCAAGATTCTCGTCGTAGACGACAATGCGGATTCCGCGGATTCACTGGCCAGATTGTTGCGGCTGATCGGGCACCAGGTCGATGTGGCCTATGATGGTCCATCGGGATTGGCCGCAGCGCAAATCTTCGAACCGTCAGTCATCGTTTTGGATATCGGTTTGCCAGGAATGGACGGATTTGCCGTCGCCGAACGATTACGTGAACTGAAATCGACCAAGGATGCGCTACTGATTGCGTTGACCGGATACGGCCAATACAAAGATCAGTTAAATACGCGGCAGGCTGGCTTTGATCACCATTTGACCAAGCCCGTTGAACTGAGCGCACTGCAGTTGCTCCTGAAATCAGGCCGGAATTGGGAGCGGCAGATGGAACATCTGCCCTCCAGGCCGGATCGGAAATAGAGCGACGAAGGTCAGCACGCAAGAGATCCTGCTCCGCGATCTCGCTAGAGCGTTAATCTTTCCGTTTCGCCCCACTGGTCTCATCTCGTTCATCAGCGATAGCGTGTTTGACGGGAAACTCGGTTGGTCACGTTCCGTGCATTCCTGGTACATTCGCACCTTCTCCGCCGCAAATCTCGCAAATCCACTGAAATTCCCCGACCAGTAACTCATCACATTGGGTGGGACTCGGTCACAATCCCTCAATAACCCAAATGCCGCATTTGACAGAGAAGGCATTAGTCGCGTTGAGAATCTTCTACTTGTACATTGTTGCGTCTATAGTGCAGTTACCGAACAACAACAGTTCAGACGTCAATCGGGCCGGGAAGGAGCAGAAAACTCTCCAACCTGAACCGTCGCTTGTTACGAGTGCCGCACATGAATAACACATCTTTATCACGTCTCGGAAAACTGAGCGCTGGCGATCCTGAGGAATGGAGGGTGTTCCCCTCGCTGTACGCACCTTTCATCCGCGGCCAGCTGTCTCGAATGCTCGCAAATCCGGCGGACGTGGAAGAGGTCGAGCAAGAAGTCTTGACCGTTTTGGTCGTGCAGATCAAGACGTTCCAGCGTCGCAGAGATGGCTCATTTCGCAACTTCCTGCGAAAAATCAGCTATCACAAGGCGTTGGAGCTGTTGGGAAAACTCGCGTCCGGCCGGCTTCCTCAAGGTTCGGGAGATTCGGCCCCCATCGTCAACAGCTGGGCCGATCCAGCCAGTGATCTCAGCCGACTCTGGGATGCTGATCACCGAAGATTCGCCCTGGACAAAATCCTGTTTGAAGCTCGTAAACGTTGCGGTGACGAGAAAGTCGCGATTTATTGCGAACTGAAGAAAAAGGATTTGACGCGCGAAGAGATTGCCCAGAGTTTTGATAAGAGTCCTGCGACGCTCTATCGCATCCAAAATGAGGTCAATCGAGTGCTGGAACAAATCCGGCTGGAATTCGGCGAGTTGCTGGATTTGGACGATTTAGTCTTGTGATTCCAGATTCCCTGAGAGAATCGCCGCGCGAAGCCTATTCCTTTTCGGCTAAATTGATATTGGGACCTCATTTCGCCTGACACGAGTCAATCGCGGATGGGCAAGAACGCCCAACCTGCGTCGATAGTTCTTCTGCGCACCTGCTGAGCGTCCGGCAGCTGAAATGAAATTGCTTAATCCGGTGAGATTTATGAACATCTGCCTTGCTCCTGACCGACTTCGCGCGTTTCGTCGTGGCGAAATCGAGAACGATGCCGATGTCGAACTGATTTCGGAACATCTGGCAAACTGCCCCCAATGCCAGGACTGTTTCGAAGCATGTGAAGATTCACCGCTGGGTGTGTTCCTCGAATTTCCCGAGGCGGGGTCGGAATCGACACTTCAGCCCGATTCGCCGACATCGCTTGTGACACCCGATTGGCAAGACTTTCCCCCGCCCCACGCATTAACGAATCATCCCAAGTGGGAATGTCTGAGCGTGCTTGGGAAAGGCGGAATGGGCGTCGTGTATCTCGCACGCCATCGCCTGCTGCAGGATCAGAATGGACTGGCTCGATTGCGAGCATTAAAGATTCTGCAAGTCTCACTGGCCGCCGGAAAAGAATACTCGGACCGCTTTTTCCGCGAGATCCAGATCGTGACTCAGTTGCCCGAACATCCCCACATTGTGCGAGCGTATGATGTCGAGCGCCTGGGCGACTACTTCATGCTGGAAATGGAATATGTGCCAGGACAGAATCTGGAAGAGTTCGCCAAATCATGCCGCTCCGACGCCAACAAACTGGGGCGAATTCCGTTTGATAAGGCGTGCGGCTTCATCTTGCAGGCCCTCTCGGGCCTGGATCTCGCAGCTCGGCATGGCATTGTCCATCGTGATTTGAAGCCCGAGAACCTGATGTTGACGCCCGACCTTGCGGTGAAAATCCTCGATTTTGGATTGGCTAAGGTGCGATCGCCAGACACCGATTCCACACAGCTCACGCGAGCGGGAATTCAAGGCTGCGGCAGTCCGAAATATCTTTCGCCAGAACAGTCGGTCGACTTCGCCAATACCGATATTCGTTCCGACCTGTATGCCTTGGGTTGCACTCTGTATCGTTTGATTGCCGGCCATCCACCGTTCTGTGAACAGACTGGCCATACCGAAATATCTCAGATCTTGACAGCACACAAGACGCGCCGTCCGCCATTACTGTCAAACCTGTGCCCAGAAGTGCCGCGACAATTGAGCGAGGTCGTCGCCCAGTTACTGGAAAAACGCCCCGACATGCGATTTGCCGCGGCGACGACGGCCGCGGAAGCCTTGTTCCCGTTCGCGGAGGAATCGGCTCAACGGCGAACGCGCGAATGGCTGCAATCGAGCTTGCCGGAGTCCACGGTCGTTCCAATTCAAAAGCGGCGGGCTCGGCGCTGGATTGCCCCCCTTGCAGTTTCCGCGACCGTGCTGCTGCTGCTCTTCGTCTATCGCGACAAAGTACTGCAAGTCCGCACGAAAGCGGGCACCGTCGAGTTGGAATTGGACGATGAGAACGTCGAACTTCGAATCGATGATCGTGCGGTCGATAAGACGCGAATCAAAATCCGAACCAGGGGTGAGAAAACCTGGCTAGTGATTGAAGCTGAACGGGGCCAGCATGAACTGCGGGTCAGCAAGCCCGGCTTCGCGGTCTTCAGTGAAAACGTCGAAGTTCAGGTCGGAAAATCGGCGCCCGTTCGAGTCCGCCTGATTCCGGTCGAGCCGATCACGGAACAACCCATGATACCCAAATTGACGTACCAGCCACTGCTCGACGCCGACTATGCTCAAAAGTGGGATTTAAAAGGTCCGATTGTCACGAGTCTGACTTACGAGAAAGGAGCATTAACCACCCGCAATACGGGTCCAGAGAATTATGAAGATCATCTTGTCACGAAAAACAAGGATTTGCAGAACTTTCGACTCAAATTCGAAGTCAATATCACCGATCCGCTGCATCCGGCGGTCATCATGTTTCGTGTCGATCCCAGCCCGATGGTCTTTGGCGGGATGCGCGGCTATCAGGTTGTGATTCAGCCGAAAAATGGTAACCAGCCCGGGTCAGTCAAGTTGGAGTTGGGTAATCGAGCTCGTGGGAATCTGTTGCTGAAGCAGACCAATGGAATTTCCGCGGCATGCGGTCGCTGGTTGCCCATCGAAGTTATCGTGGAAGATTCGCTGATTCGCATCGAATTTGAGGGCCAACCGGTTCTGGAGTATTCAGATTCGGGCCCCACATTCCTCAGCGGCGCAGTCGCACTGAGATTTCTTTCGGGCGCCGTGGCGGAATATCGAAATATCGCAATCCACGAGCTGCCAGCGACTATGCCGTCGGATAAACGCGTGCGTTGGGTCTACCGCAAAGAGGGCGGCAACGAATGGAACGAAACGTGGGGCATATTCACTCAATCTTCTGAGAAGAAATGGTATGAAACAGTCACGTTTCCCAACCAATTCAACCGTTTCGAGTTCACCGAAGTCAACCGCAACGCCGACTTTATCGAACTTCAGCGTACGACCACTGAGGGCCAGTACTTCTTTCGCATCTTCGCGGATCATGCGGACATGGGCCCCACCCTGGAGAATCTCAAAGAGATTTATCGCGGATCCTGGGGTGTGACATCGCCGGACCTAATTCCACCGAAGAATTCTGGACCGAAATAGAGCAATTTCAGCTTAAATGTTCCGATTTTCCATGAATTCGGGTGGGTGGAATTCGCTCCTGTCGTAGCTCATTTCATGGGAACGTGGACGATTCCGGACTCTCGCCCGAAGTCTTACGACTTCAGCTACGGGGAAGATTCAGGGCAACATCGCTCTGACCAAGAACATCTCATTTGTGGTCGCGCGTCGTTTGACGCAGTTTCGTCGATCGAGGCGAACCTGACGCTGCTGAATCACAGTCCGTTGACACAAACCCCCTCAGTCGGCATAAAATATTGGCAGAAGCACAAGGATAGACGACAGGCAGTTTGATATGATGCCGATTCCGCTCAAATCCAGCGGCGCAATACCGCTTCGACGACAGTTATTGACGTGCCGACCCCAAGGGAGTTGTTTAACGGCTATGAGTGTTGATATTCAGCAGATTAAGGAGCAAGTCCTCCGGCATTCCGATCAAATAGAGCGTGTGAAGGCAGAAGTTCGCAAAGTCCTGATTGGCCAGGATGTGATGCTTTCACGTTTGCTGATCGCAATGCTCACGGGTGGGCACGTATTACTGGAGGGGCTCCCCGGCTTGGCAAAGACCACGGCAATCAAGGCCCTGGCGAATGCATTGCGGTGCAAGTTCAACCGCATTCAGTTTACGCCAGATCTGCTGCCCGCCGATTTGATCGGCACGATGATCTACAATCCGCGCGAAGGGTCATTCGGAACCCGCAAGGGCCCGATTTTCGCCAATTTGATCCTGGCAGACGAAATCAATCGGGCCCCGTCCAAGGTGCAATCCGCCCTGCTTGAAGCCATGCAGGAGCATCAGGTAACGATCGGGGACGAGTCCTATCGGCTCGAAGAGCCGTTTCTGGTCTTGGCAACACAAAACCCAATTGAACAGGAAGGGACTTATCCGTTGCCTGAGGCTCAAGTCGACCGCTTCATGCTGAAAATTATCGTCGGCTATCCCAGTAAGGCGGAGGAACGCAAAGTCGTGGACTCGGTCCTGGACGACATTCGCCGCGAAGTTCAGCCCGTTCTTGAACCAGCACAACTGGTTGACATGAAGCGGACTGTGGGATCGCTTTATATGGATGACAAAGTAAAGGACTACGTCCTGGACGTTGTCGCTGCGACACGCCGTCCGGAAGAATTCCGGCTCAAGGAATTAAGATCACTGATCGAATACGGCGCTTCACCCCGCGCTTCGATCAATTTATGCCTCGCGGCACGGGCCCATGCGTTCCTTGCAGGACGCGGATACGTTACGCCCCAGGACGTGAAAGAAATCGCGGCCGACGTCTTGCGACATCGAGTAATTCTGACGTATGAAGCTGAAGCGGAGCAAACGACCTCTGATGATGTGGTTCGCAAGATCCTGGAATCGGTTCCGGTCCCCTGAAACGAGAGTCGCCTGAAACATGAGACTGAAGATGAGACCGCACTATAACTTTGATGAGATTGGCGACGCACGAGCGCCTGCCCTGAACTGATATGGCTGCACGAAACCTCGAAGAAGTCCTGAAAGAAGTTCGTCGGATCCAGATTGTGGCTCGGCGGCAGGTCAATGAACTGCTGGCCGGCGAGTACCTGAGCGTCTTTAAAGGCCGCGGGATGGAATTCGACGCGGTCCGCGAGTACGTTCCTGGCGACGAAATTCGTAGTATCGACTGGAACGTCACAGCCCGGACTGGGGTCCCGTACGTCAAAACGTTCTGCGAGGAACGGGAATTGACGGTCTTGCTGGCGTTCGATGTTTCCGCATCAGGTGCGTTTGGTTCCTTGCGGCTCAGCAAAATGGATACGGCCGTCGAGGTTGCGGCCGTGTTGATGTTTACGGCCCTCAAAAACAACGACAAAGTCGGTCTGTTATTCTTCGCCGATGACGTCATCAAATACATTCCACCCCGCAAAGGTCGCGGCAGTGTGCTGCGTTTGATTCGGGAATTACTGTCGACCGAACCGGTGAAAGCCCCCACTGACATCACCAAGGCCCTCGAATTTCTCGGACGCGTCCAACGGCGGCGCTGCGTGGTTTTTGTGATGAGCGACTTTCTGGGGCCGGATTGCTCACACGCACTGGCGATCGCCAATCAGCGGCACGACTGTATTGCCGTGACCCTGAGTGATCCACGTGAAAGATCACTGCCCGATGTCGGTTTTCTGACTCTACGCGATGCCGAAACCGACGAATTGCTGGAGCTGGACACCAGGCATCCTCAAGTCCGCGCACTGTTTGCCAAGGCAGCCACTGACCGGGAACGGACTCTTACCGGTTGGTTGCGACGGGCGAACGTCGATCGTCTGGAGATTCAAACCGACCAGCCCTATGCGACGAGTTTGCAAAAGTTCTTTCGCATGCGGGAGCGACACCGATGACCGGCTACCAAACCCGCTGTGGGACGGCGTACATCGCGGTCTGGGGGATACTGCTGGCAGGCTGTGGGACCACCGATCGCGACCAGAATCACCGGGCAAAGTCACCTGCCGATGTGTTGGAACGAATCACAGAAAAAGGACCCGTAAAGCTGGCGGTGCGAATCCGGCCACGCGAACCGCGGCTGTCAGATCTGGTCGAAATGGAAGTCGAAGTGACCGCACCGCCGGACGTCGAGATCAAGCCGCCGGCATTTGGCCAGGCGGTCGGTGATTTCCTCGTCCGCGACTATTCGGAAGTCTCGAAGGCCAAGCAACCACCAGCGTCCGATGGGACCAGCATTCGACGGTTTCGATATCAGTTGGAGCCTGTCCAGGCAGGAAGACACCTGATTCGTTCTGTGGGAATCGAGTTTCTCGACCACCGCCCGGAATCTGAGACCAAAGGAAAACCGGTCCTGATCGAATCAGAGCCACTTGAAGTGCTCGTCACGTCAGAACTCGGCGATCAAGTTCCGAACCTGGCCGACCTGGAACCCATGTTGCCTCCGCGCCCTTTAGCCGGATCGTTCCAATGGGCGTGGTTCCTGGGCGCGGCGGGTGTCGTCGCAGCCGTGGTTCTGGCAATCTGGCAACGGCGACGACGCAAAATCCGTGTTCAGGAACCCAGGCGGCAAACACCAGAGGAGATTGCCCATGCCGCGCTGGCAACTCTATTGTCTGAAAACCTGCCAGCCCAGGGGCTGTTTAAGGAGTTTTACTTGCGGCTCACAGGAATTGTTCGCTATTACATCGAAGGCACGACCGGCCTGCGGGCCCCCGAACAAACGACTGAAGAATTCCTGCGTGCCATCCGGTCGCGTGATGTCTTTCCGGTTGAGCGGTCAGTGCGCCTGATTGAATTTCTCGAAGCGGCCGACATGGTGAAGTACGCTGGTCAACAGCCGGGTGAAGATCAAATTCAAGTATCGATTGCCCGGGCTCGAGAGTTTGTCGACTTGCGAGGAGGACCGGATACGAACCACGGCTGAAACCAGCAAAAAATCGCATTGCTAATTCCAGTTTCCCTCGCAAGGCTTCAATGACCAACATTGAGCCTTAGAACCAGACAAAAGAACTAGGAACCAGTGGGTTTACACCCACCGCTCGCCAGGTTGTTTGTCAGCCTTTTAATCTGAGTTGCCCAGCCTGAACCTTAATTCCTGCCCAATTCTTACCTGACCTGATCCATGGACGCCTTCCGATTTTACTCGCCATTCTGGTTGGCCCTCGTGCCACTTGCCGCAGCATTGGTCTGGTGGCAGTCGCGTCGTCAAAATCAGCCAGCGGCGATCTTTTCCAGCATTGCCGACTTAAAAGGCTTGCCGGTCACACTCGTCCAGAGAATCCGCAGAACTCTGCCGTATGTTTATGGGCTGGGTTTGTGTCTGGCGATTGCCGGACTGGCACGGCCGCAATCGGGGAAGTCTGAATCACGGATTATCGGCGAAGGGATCGCGATTGAACTGGTGCTGGATACTTCCGGATCGATGGAAGCGATCGATTTCCAGCTTGAAGGACAGGACGTCAGCCGACTGGAAGCCGTCAAGCACGTCATTGAAGATTTCACGCTGGGTTCCAAGGCCAGCCGATTATCCGGCCGCCGCGACGACTTTTTGGGCGTCGTCGCATTTAGTGGATTCGCAGATAGCAAATGTCCATTGACACTCGATCACGGTGCGCTCGTTGACATCGTGCGTGGACTGGAGACACCGAAGCCTGTCCGTGACCGTCGGGGCCGCGTGATCAACGAACAAGCCCTGCGAGAAGAATTGGCGACAGCAATCGGTGATGGTGTGGCACTGGGTGTGGACCGCCTGCGGAATGCCAAGGCCAAGAGCAAAGTGATGATTCTGCTCACCGACGGTGATAATAATGCCGGGGCCGTGGATCCACGCGAGGCAGCGAAAATCGCTCACGAATCGGGAATCAAACTATATGCCATCGGCATCGGACGTAACGGAGTCGTTCCCTTCCCGCAAGAGGACGAATTTGGCAAACGTGTCCTGGTGCCGGCCCAGTTTCGAATTGATGAAGAGTTACTACGGGAAATGGCACAGACTGGGGGCGGCGAGTACTTTCACGCCTCGGATGCAGAGGGTCTGGTGCAGGTTTATGCCCAGATTGATCGCTTGGAGAAATCTCAGTTTGAGGAAGCAAAGTATTCGGAATATACTGAGTTGTTCGCATGGTTCATGGGAACGGGATTGAGTTTGGTCCTCGCCGTGTGGATCCTGCGAGAAACCCGGTTCAGATCGTTACCTTAAGAGCTTGCCGAATATCTGGTGAGCGGTGGGTGAAAGCCTGTTTGTTCTTCAGTATTTTGCCTGCGACGGAAGTCAAAGAGTATTAATCATGCTGACCGGAACCACCGTGACGATGGATATCATGGGACTTATGGGACGTATATGACTTATGGGACAAACCGTGTTTCGAGATTGCGCTTTCTTGTAAGACATTGGTTTGGTCACCTTAATCGCAGTGCCATCGTTTGGAGAATCGAAGAGCATCGGCAATTTGCCCATTTGAAAATCCTCCTCTTCAGGCGTTTTATCGGCGTATTCGAAAAACAATATGGAATGGCAGCATCCTGAGTTCCTGTATCTGATTTTGCCGCTGAGTGCGGCCTGGCTGGTGCTTGCGCTCTATTCCGAACGCCGTCGGCACCGCGCCCGTGAGGCCTTCGTCGCTCAGGCCATGTGGTCACGCATTTTACCCGATGAATCGCTCGCCCGATTCTGGTTCAAACTGGTTCTGCGTGAAATGGCCATCGTCATGAGTCTCGTCGCCCTGGCCGGGCCTCGGTATGGCACCCAGTACGAAGATGTTGTGGCCCGGGGCAGCGATCTGTATGTGCTGATTGATGTCTCGCGCTCAATGCTGGCAGATGATGTTCCTCCAACACGATTAGGCCGAGCCAAGGCCGATGTCTCAGCACTCGTCAATCAGCTGGAAGGTGAACGAGTTGGACTGATTGCATTTGCCGGACAGGCTGTTGTCAAATGCCCACTGACGGTCGATTATGATTCCTTCCGCCGGGCACTGGATGAACTCGATTCTGACAGTGCGCCACGCGGAGGTACGGCAATCGGCGATGCCATTCGCAAGGCGCTGGAAGTCTTCCATGCCAATACGGAGCGTGATCAGGCCGTGCTGTTAATTACCGACGGTGACGATCAGGAGTCCTATCCTCTGGAAGCGGCCGCGGTCGCCGCCGAACGCCATGTGACTATCTTCACCGTGGGACTGGGAGATGCCGATCAAGGCGCGCGGGTCCCTCAGAAAGCCGACAGCAAGACGTTCACCGAATATCAAGGACAGCAGGTCTGGAGTAAACTCGACAGCCATTTGTTACAGGACATCGCTCTCAAGACGTCCGGAGTCTATGTCCCAGCTGGAACTCGCGCTTATGACCTGGGCGAATTGTATGCCCAACATTTGCGAGGCCGGCAAGGAAATGCCGCCGAAGCTCAAAAGCGGATTCGCCGATCCGAGCAGTTTCAAATCTTCCTGGCACTGGCACTGCTGTCGTTGCTGATTGACTTGTGCGTGACATCTCATCGGCGAACATCGGCCACGCCCACATTGGAACGCATTTCTCTCCCGTTAAAAAAGAGGGTACGAAGTGAATTGATTCCTAATCAAGGAGACGTGCTATGAGTGTCTCAATTGATAAATCGTTGGATCGGTGTCACTCGATGTTCGTGCTTCGAAGTCGGCCTTTATTGGTCGTTTTCCCTTGTGGTGGAGTGCTGGGGCCAAGTGGCGGAGTTGAGGGGTTTAGCCGGACGCCGCTTGGTTTCCCCTCACCCCCAACCCCTCTCCCCAGAGTACTGGGGCGAGGGGAGCTAAAAATTGAAAAGGACCTGACGCAGTCATGCAGTCAAAGCGATGTCGTCGTTGCGAAAAGACTGCAGCACACGGGTACTGTCGTGCATAAAGCTGACAGAATTAGAAGTCAGGGACTGATCAGCGGACAACTCTGCCTCTTGGTTTGCGTCCTGTTGACCAGCATCAGTAGTCCAGCGTCCGCCGCTGAACCCCGGGTCATCGTTCGCGAAGGCCTGCAGCTCTATTCCAAAGAGGACTACGAAGCTGCGCGAGAAAAATTCGCAGCCGCAACCGCCGAGCTCGACAAAGAGAAATCGGCCGCGGCAGCAATTACCGCATTTGATGAAGCCTGCGCCAGTCATCGTAAAGGGGATTGGGAACAGGCGCGCGACGCCTATCTGCGAGCTGGTCTCAGTCAGGATCGGTCGATCGCCACCTCGGCCCATTTCAACCTGGGAAATCTCTCCGCCGAACAGGCTCGAAAACTTGCCGGCGACAAGCCAGAAGCGGTCCCGGTCGAGAAACGGCAAGAGATACTGGACCACCTCAAACAAGCAATCGCCGGGTATCGACATTGCCTGGAACTCCAACCCGACCATTCTCAATCACGCCGCAATCTGGAATTGGTTCGTCAATGGATCAAGTACTACACAGATAAATGGAATGAACTCGATCGCCAGAAACGACGGGACGAATCCAATTTGATGGAATTTCTGGAATATCTGATCCAGACCCAAACTGCACTGCAGGTCACCGCCAAATCCCTACCAACGCCCGTGCATGCGGATCAGTTGGCCGAGCTGAAACGGGTCCAGGATGAACTGCATGAGGAAATCCCGACCCTCCGTGAGAAGCTGGATAAAGACCTACGTCCCGCGCCGGCACCTGGATCACTGCCAGGAGGAACCAAACGGGCGGTAGATTCCAAACAACTTGAAGAAGGCATCGCGCTGCTTCAAAGCTGGGCGGATGCGGCTGCGAAGAACATGTCGGCCGCGTCGGCGCGGCTGGGGGAAAAGGAGACCACGCTGGCCGTCAATGAGCAACAGGCGGCCCTGAATGAACTCGATAAGATCTGGGATGCGGTGATTCCCTTTCATCCGCTCCTGGCGAAAGAGTTGTCCGAACAAACCACCATCGCCAAAGCTCTGGCGACGCAAACTTCTGACACGGACAAACAACCCGAAACACCTGACGCTACCGATACCACGCTGAAGTCTGAGCCAAACATCCCGGTCCCCGGTAAACCAGGCCCGGAGACAAACCAGAAAGTTTCGCCGCAGAACATCGCAGGCTCAGCGTCAGAAAAGCCTGAACTGGAAAACGGACCAGATGAGCTGAAGCTGTTGTCCGAATCGCAGGAGAAGGTGGTTCGCAAAACGCGTCTGCTGGCTCCCAAAGCGGAAGCGGAATTGAATCGACTCGAGAACGCGCCGCCTCCCCCTGCCCCACCCGCGCCGGCCGATAAATCCAAACCAACTGACAGCAAGCAGCAGCCAGATCCCGAATTGGCCAAAGCTGGTTATCGTAAGGCCATTGAACTCGCACCCAAAGCGGTTGAGCAAATGGAACTCGCAGTCAAGTCGATGCAGCAACGGGATCGTCCGACGGCGGGACAACGTGCGGAAGCGGCACGAAAGATTCTCGAGGAGATTCAACAAGCTCAGCCGAAAAACGAACAACAGCAGAAGCAAGATCAACAAAAAGAAGACCAACAAAAGCAGGATCGGGAAAAGAAGGCCCAACAGAAGGAAGATCAGCAGAAACAAGACGAGAAAAAAGACCAAGACTCGAAGCAAGACGACAAGCAGAAACAGGAACAGCAGGACCAGGACAAAAAAGATCACGACAAGAAAGATCAGGACAAGAAAGACGAGTCGAAGAGCGAGAAACAAAAGCAGGAAGAGCAGCAGAAAAAAGAGGGGCAAAAAGACGAGAAGCAAGACCAGCAGGCACAAGACAAACAGAAACAACAGGGCCAGATTTCACCTGATCGCATCGAAGAGGCACTGCGCAAGGTTCGTGAACGGCAACAGGCCAAGCGTGAGCGCGATCGCAAATTGAAGGGGCAGATACTCGGTCGAGTCCCTGTTGACAAGGATTGGTAATGAAACAGAAGTCCCAGTCACTCACGATGCTTCACGGAATCGCCGGCGCGATTGCGCTCGTGCTGTGTTTCCTGACTGCGACAGGACGGGCGGCAGACGATCCCGAAATATTGGTTGAAGCGAGTGCTGAAGAGATTTTTGTCGGCGAACATGTCGACATGAACGTGGAAATCCGGAACTCGAAGAACCCCTCTCCGCCCGACATGTCGGCCATCAAACGGGAATTCGACATCCTTTCTGGAGGTGACGAATCTCGCAACCAGTCATCCACGTTCATTCTTAACGGTATTGTTTCAGAGCAAAACGTCTTCAGCCATGTCTACCACTATCGATTGACTCCCAAATCGATCGGGGACCTGACCATCCCATCCGCGACGGCGACCATCGATGGCAAGACGATTTCCAGCAACCCGCTGCGCCTGCGCGTCGTGGCCCCAGAGAAACAAGACATTGTCCTGGTTGAGGTCAAGGCGAATCAACAGCGAGTCTATCCCACGCAGCCGTTTACGGTCACATTGCGTGTCCTGGTCCGCCCGCTGCCCAAGTCCGATGCCAACGATCCACTCGCCCCACTGCGAAGGCGTCCGCCGCACCTGCAAATCAACTGGTCGGATATTCCAGCCGGACTGACGACAAGCGATAAGACACAATGGCTCCAACCGCTGTTGTCAGAGAGCGGAGTTGGTTTTACCTTGAATGAGGTGGCCACTCAAAGTGCTTCAATCTTCTTTGACGGTCAGCGGTTGGCTGTGTTTAATCTGCTAAAAGGGCGCGAAACCCACGAAGGCCTGGATGGAACACCCGTTAAGTATTATGTCTATGAATTGGCGCGTGTGTTCACTCCGGAAAAAACGGGGAACTATCAGTTCGGGCCGGGCATCGTCAAAGGGACATTTGTCGCCGACTTTAACGGGTCTGAATACACAGCCAAACGATTGGTCGCAATTGCCCCGGCCGTCTCGGTCGAAGTCCGCGAAGTTCCAACGCCACGGCCACCAACCTATTGCGGTGGAATTGGAAGCTACAAAGTCGCGGCGACGGCCAGTCCGACAAAACTGCGTGTCGGCGATCCTCTGACGCTGACAGTCGAGCTCGAACGAGGGGATCAAAGTGGCTCGCTGCAATTAATCTCCGCACCAGACCTTTCCGCGATTCCGGACGTCGTCGCGAATTTCGATCTCATTGACAAAAATCCAACCGGTCGAATCGAAGGGGCCGTAAAGAAATTTGCCTACGCGATGCGTCCCAAACACCCTAATATCAGCATCCCCGCATTGACCGTAACCCTGTTCGATCCCCAATCCGAAAAATTCTCCGACATTGCTACGACGGCGATTCCGCTTGAGGTCAGCGAGGCTTCCCGGGTGACCAGCGGTGACCTTGTCGGCTCGTTGCCAGCGGCGGGATCCAGCGAAATCAAATCCCGGGCGGAAGGGATTTTTCAAAATATCACTGATCCCTCTGTGGTCCGCGATGAAAGCATCAACGTCTGGGCCTGGTCCGAATTGGTCCTCGGAGTCTGGTGTCTGTCGGGCATTACGATTGGAATCACGATTCTGTATCGCAAAAAGTCTTCGGATGCCGGCTGGCAGAGGCGGCAACAAGCTCGCCGAGCTGCATCTCGCAGACTGACTCAGGCCCGTGAAGCCCTGAGTCGCGGTCAATCTCAAGAGGCGTTGCATCAAGTTCGGTCTGCAATCGTCGGTTTGATCGCCGACATGGGAAATCGCGTGACGGAAGGCTTAACTGCGAATGATGCAGCAGCAGCCCTCATGTCCGCGACGGTTCCTGCAGAGGATCGTGTCGCCGTTATCGGCCTGCTGGAAACGATTGAAGCCGCGGAATATGGTGCTGGCCAGTCAACGGATACTGCGAACGCAATTGACACGGCCACCGCGCTCGTCACGCGTATCACTCCCTACCTTGAACGAGGCGTCTAAGGCATGCGCAGTCTGTGCTTTTTCGGTGTGATCCTTTTGCTCTGTCTGACACCGTCGGATTCGTCCGCGGCGGATCCCGGCACGCGCGAAAGGGCCTTTGTCCGAGCCCTCGAACTGTTCGACACGGCCAAGTCACCCAACGATTATCGAGAGTCCGCGAAACAGTTGGAGTCCATCCTCACAGACGGATTTCAGAATGCCGCCGTTTATTACAATCTTGGCAACGCTTATTATCGCGCGGGTGAATTTGGTAAAGCCATCCTCAATTATCGCAAGGCAAAACCATACCGCCCCCAGGATCCCTACCTGGCGGCGAATTTACAACAAGCTCTTGCGGTCGCACCGGGACGTTTGCCGGAACCACCTCGTCCGCTATGGACGCACGTGCTGTTCTGGACTGAATGGCTCTCATTTCCTGGCAAGGTACGAATCGCGAGCCTGGGCTTCATCGTGGCCGCAATCTTGACTGTCCTTGCTGTCCTGTTGCACCACCCGCGTCTGCACTTCGCAACAGCAGCCGTGCTGTTGATTTCACTGGTAATCGCAGTCGACGCCGGACTTTCGCAAGCCGCGGTGGCGGAATCGCGGCGGGCCGTCATTACCGGCGAGACAGTCGCCCGCAAAGGAACGGGCAATTCTTATGAGCCGGCATTTGACCAGCCGCTGAAGGACGGAGCCGAATTCCAGGTTCTCAGCGAGACCAGCGACTGGACATTCGGCCATTTCGAAGGTATCGGTGACGGCTGGGTGCGGAATGAATTCGTCGCTCGTTGAATTCCACGCGTGATTCTGGCTCACAACAGGATCGCTGACTCACCGATTCAATTTTCATCGAAACTTATCAATTCATTCATTAAATCTCCATTACGTCCTTGTAACCTCCCAATCGTACTCCTCCACAGGAGCTGACGATTTTTTGCTTTTAAGGGAGTGTATTGCAATGTGGGACGCTGAGAGTCGGCGCAAAACATCAAATGGACGACTGGCACGCGGATTTACGTTGATTGAGTTGTTGGTGGTGATTGCGATCATCGCGGTCCTCATTGCTCTTTTATTGCCGGCAGTACAACAGGCGCGGGAAGCCGCGCGACGTACCCAATGCCGCAACAATCTCAAGAACCTTGGTCTGGCGATGCACAATTACCATGAAACCCACAGCGTTTTTCCGTGGGGCATGGACGAGCACGAAGCATTCTGGCACGGCATGCTGCTGCCACAATTGGAGCAAGCCGCAATCTACAATGGCATCGTCTGGATCGAATCCGGAAATGGCAACTGGGACTCGGGATCGTTCAATACCGCTGCGTGCGCGACTGTGATTTCGGTTTTTCGCTGCCCTTCCATGCCGATTCCCGAACACATTGATAACCAAGGTATCGCTGGCCGCGTCCCCAATAGCTACCGCGGCTGTGCTGGGTCAAACATCTACTCCGATGATGTCAGCACAATTCCTGCCGGGGTGCCGGCAGGTGCTATGGCTCTGGAGCAGGTCGGATTGAACGGCATGTTGTTCGGCGACAGCAGTGTGAGAATGCGCGACGTCACGGATGGAACTTCAAATACGGTGATGTTCGGCGAGTCCTATTGGGACACCTATGTCAAGGACGGACAAGAAATGGATTACTGGCAGATCGGTTCACCTCAGACTGGGGGCTGGACAGCTGGAGGAACGGGTGGAACTGAATACACCGAAGGTCTGGGGTCCACAGGACCTCGATTGAACTCCCGGCTGATTCCGACCGAAAGCGGGGTGCTGATGGAAATGTCCTTCGGCAGCTATCACATTGGGGGAGCTAATATCGGCATGGCTGACGGATCGGTGCGATTCATCTCAGAAAATGTCGATCTGAACACCTATCACAGTCTGGGATCTCGAAACGGTGGCGAAGTTGTCGGGGATTTCTAGAACAGATTAACTTCGCATCTCCACGTAACTGAATTTGTAAGACTTCGGGCGAGTAGTCGGAATCATTCAATTTCTCACGTATTTCACTGGAAGATGCCCAAATTCTTACGAATTCAATCACAGAATGAACGAATTGCGTCCAACCAAATTCATGGGAAACCGGAACCTTCAAACTTAATCCTCTGCAGCCGTCACAATCTCTCTCCGCTGACTCTGGAATTCTTCGAATGAAATGTGCACTTTCAGGCATTTTGAGCCTGGTGGCAATGATGCTGTTGACCGGTTGCAACACTGTGCCGAAGTCCGATTACGACTTAGTCGATTTGGTCGTAGCCTCGGGAACAATCACACTGGACGACAAGCCACTCGCGGGTGCAGTCGTGACATTCGAATCACCGAACGGCCAATTCTCGTACGCTTTGACCAACTCATCCGGTCATTACGTATTGCAATTTGACACGGTCAAGAAGGGCGTAACTCCCGGATCGAAAACCGTGCGAGTGAGTACGGCACGTCGGATTGTGGGTCTGAATTCCGACTCTGAGAGCGGCGACCCGGCAGGCGAAGTTGGCGAAGAAGGGACAGCCCCAAAACTTCAAGCGTCCGAATTGGTACCGGACAAATATCACCGAAGCTCCGAGCTGAAAGTGGAGGTCACGCCAGACAAGTCCGTCTACGACTTTCAACTGTCATCTCGGTAAAGCCCGGTTTAGAGTGCTTTAGGATCGATGCTGCGATAGCTGTCGGATCCAGGTGCCCCGGGTGCGGCTCAAAGGACGCACCGGCACCGGAATTCGCCGAAGCGTCCGGCGTCAGACGACACACTACTCACCCGAGTTGTTCATTAAACTCCGACAGCTTTTGATGCGTCCGCGCATTGGTGATGTCGGCTCCCAAATATTTCGGCGCATTTTCACTCTGCAAATGCGTATCGTCTTCCTCAGGAACTCTTGTTCTTGACAGATCCCCTCTGGATCAGGCACAATCAATCACACATCAAACACACCTGATGGGTTGATTGACTTCCCAACAGCCTCAAAACTCGCTTGAGGCATGAACGAATCTGTTCAATCGTTTGGGAACGATTGCCGTTAATCCAATTTCAGTTCTGGAAAGGCGAACCATGGTTTCCTTCCGACGGCGTGGCTTCACGCTGATTGAATTGCTGGTGGTGATCGCGATCATCGCGGTGCTCATCGCATTGTTGTTGCCAGCTGTGCAACAGGCTCGAGAAGCCGCCCGCAGGACACAGTGCAAAAACAATATGAAACAGTTGGGGCTGGCCCTGCACAACTATCATGATACGACCGGTTCTTTCCCACCTGGCGCGATCTGGCCGTCCGGCATGTTTTCGGGGCCGCGCACATCTTATATGGTACACCTGTTGCCTTATTTTGATGGGGCGAATGTGTACGGCCAGGTCAACTTCAACGTGAGTGGTATTGTCTGGTATGGAAACAATACAGTCGCCACGGGTGCATCCATGCCAGGGCTGCTGTGTCCCAGTGATGGACTGGGGGGAACGCACAAGGCAGGAGTCGGTACACAACAACTGTTTGTGAGTAATTACCTCGGGGTGTTCACTGGATTGCAGCTGGGGGATATCAGCAGCACGCTCTCGACCAAGCTGGCCTGTTTTGGAGCCAACCGCGGCGCGCGACTTCGCGACATCACTGACGGGGTGTCCAACACCATGCTGATGGCGGAATATCTGAGTGGCACGCCAGCCGATTTCCGTGGTTTCGCCTGGTCCGATCAACCCGCGGGTTCGCAGCTCTACACGGACCTCGGTCCGAACAGCAAGCTTCCCGATCGCTGTTATCCCTGCTGCAGCTGGTGCATCGACCTGCCCGCTCAAAATCTGCCGGCGACGAATGGCGATGGTTCAACGACCGATTCGGCCGGTGCCCGCAGCCGCCACGTTGGCGGCGTGCATGTCTTGCTTGGTGATGGCGGCGTCCGGTTTGTCAGTGAGAATGTGAACATTGCGTTGTGGCGCGGATTGGCGACGATTTCCGGCGGGGAAATCCTGGGCGACTTCTGAATTCCAGCGAGTAAGTCTATGCGTTGTCCAAGTTCGATCTGGGTCACGTTGCCGTGCCTGTGCCTGGCTTTTCCTCTACTCGCTGGTTGCGGGCCGTCGGGTCCCACACGCGCCGCTGTCAGTGGCGAAGTCATGTTTGATAATGAACCGATCGATGACGGTACGATTGTTTTCATTCCCGTCGATACAACTCATGGAGCTCCGACGGGGGGCCGGATCAAAGACGGAATGTATTCCCTGGCTGCGAAGGACGGTCCTGTGGTAGGCACTCACAAGATTGAAATCACCGCCAATCGAAAGACTGGCGAGAAGATCGTCGCCGCCCCTCCGGCGACTGGTGAAATCGACAAAATTGAACAGTATATTCCCCCCGAATT
>JAQGHT010000185.1 GCA_028291565.1 Planctomycetaceae bacterium
CGGGTCTTGCCACCCGACTTCACGACGGCGGCGATCTGGTCGTAGACACGCATGAACGACAGCGGGCCGGAGGGAACACCGCCGCCCGACAGCTTTTCTTTGCTGCTGCGGATGGTCGACAGGTCGCTGCCGGTTCCCGAACCGAACTTGAACAACAGGGCCTCGCTGGTGGCGAGACGCATGATGTCTTCCATGTTGTCTTCGACCGACTGAATGAAGCAGGCGGAGGCCTGTGGGAATTCATACGGCGTGTCGGGACGCTGGATGACTCGGGTTTCCGGGTTGAAGCGATAGTTGCCGCGGCCGCCGCCGACTCCGTATTGATGATACAGGCCGACATTGAACCAGACGGGTGAATTGAACGAGCCGTACTGATGCAGACAGAGCCAGGCGAGTTCCTTGTAGAAGGTCTCGGCGTCTTCGGTCGTCGAGAAATAGCCGTCCTGGATAGCCCAGTCGGCGATGGTGCGGGCGACACGGTGGATGACCTGCCGGACGCTGGTTTCGCGTTCCGGAGTCCCCGGTTCGCCGTAGAAATACTTGCTCACGACCACGTTGGTCGCCAGAGCACTCCAGGCAGCAGGAATTTCACAGTCCTTCTGCTCGAATAAAATCCCCCCCTTTTCGTCCTTGATCTGGGCTGAACGGAGCTCCCACTCCGTGGTATCGAATGGATCTGCGTCCGTGGGACAAAACACCGCCGGCACTTTCATTGCTGCCATCTCCAATGTGTTGCCTGACTTACCTGAAGACCCCAATCCCTTCTGCCCGTGCATCATGCACTCCTTCTTTCCAAGGAAAAACCAAATTAGCTGAAGAATCACGAACACAAAACAAAAAACGTCACATTTACCGCGATATCGGCGCGCAACGAGAGCGATAAACCGAGCCGTGGTTCATGTTGAACGGAACGCCCAACTGTAGAATTCATTCCCGTCGCGGTCTGACTTTTCAAGTCGCAGAAACCATTGGGCTGACGCCCAACGCTCGCCTTAAAAAATCCCCCGAGTTTGTGTCGAGAACGCTGCTCCTGAGTCAATTCAGGAGCGTCCGATTTCCATATCAGTAGAAAGAACTGTCGCGACCGCTAGGGTCTAATAGTGAAATGTATCGACAAAATACCCTACTGGTAGTGAGTCGACAGTGAATTGAGATTAAACTCCGTCGCGCACTTCGTCAAGTCGAGCCGCGAAATCTGAAACGCGCGAAAATATGAAAATCGCGCCTAACCCAATGGCAATTTTAGGAGTTACGATTGTTGAAAAAATGTGAAGACGCGTTCGCAAAGGCACAATTTGGAGTCGCTGAAGTTCCGTTTTCGAAGCGATGTCTAGTGTCGTGGTGACGTTTTGCAACCGCAAGGTGCCGTGGAAGTCGTTCGTCGAGTGAACGTAACTCATTTGCGGGTGAGTTATTACGGAATTGAATCAGAGAGTGTTCACGTTTCGAAACACGAATGCCGGGTGAGCGTCGGAGTGCAAAACTTGAGGGAAATCCCGTGTTTTTCCACGTTCTTCGCATGAAAAAAGGGGCAGAATCCAAGACGAGATTGTGGTTGTCTTAGATGTACGGAGGGAATCCGCGCGCGTCACATTGTTCGGATTGAACGGATTGGTGGACTGTTCACCACGGCGTACGAGCCTGAAGCGCCAGTTTTGAAATTGCGCAGTGTCGAGGTCGATGCGTGTAGTCCCGGTAGGGACGATCGATAATAGCCCACCGTTTTTAACGGTGGGCCCATCGTGTGAATCAAATTCCGAAGTCCCCTGGGGACGAAAGAAAATCGACCAGGAATCGATATCGAACAATTTCTGGAAAACGCCCTCTTACACCGTCACCGACCCAGATCTGTCGTCCCTGGCGGGACTTGCCATTCTCCGCACTCGTAACCCCGTCGTTGAAAACGGTGGGCTATTATCGATCGTCCCTGCCGGGACTGTGAACGATTGAGAAAGCAACGCAACTTCAAAACTTGCGATTCGGCCTTGTAGGCCGTGGCGGACTGTTGCTGTATTTCCTTTGCGGCTTCGCGCCTTCGCGTGAGATCTTCAATTTGGGGAGGAACCACGCGAAGGCGCAAAGGCGCGAAGAAGACATTCAATTGCGGTTCGAAATTCCTGGCATTTCGCCAATCCCCCGCGGCTTTTCTGGTTCCACTCAAGCTCTCTGAGTATTTCACCACGGATCGACACGGATGAAACACGGATCAGAGAAATAGGCGGCAGCCGAAGTTATCAGCGAATCAGACGGCTTGGAGAATTCTGATTCGTACGTTGTAGAAACGTCTGCTCTTCTCATTTCGAATCCGTGTTTCATCCGTGTTGATCCGCGGCCAAATTTCCTTCAAAAATGACCTGAATTCACGGGGGATTGGCGAAAAGTGTCCGAAATTCCTGGCATTTCGCGACGGGCTGGTGGGATTGATTCTTTCAACTGTCGGAGTCTTGTGCGCCCAATCTCTCACGAGATTGGCTACGGCTAGATCGCCCAATCTCTGGCGAGATTGGCTATTGCGTGGAGAAGTGGAAGAAACCGGGGAGGCCGGGAATCGGGATTGGCAGGCCGGCTGGAAGCGTTGGCAACGCCATTCCGCCGGGGAGCGAAGGGGCGAACGCTGCGAGATATTTCGCGATGATTTTCTTGAGCTCGTCAGAAACGCTGGCGGTGACCTGCAGTTGGCGATTTGATTGGAGGGTGATGATGCTGTTCACGGTCTCTTCCGCGAGGTCTCCGACATCCTTCAGGCCACTCAGGTTCAGCCAGCTCTGCTGCAGCTTCACGAACGACTCCAGATCGATGACGTTCGTTTCCAGAGCCAGCCTGAGGCGGGTGGCGCCCGGTTCATTCGCGCAATTCACAATGAGCTCGAGATCGATTTGATCGGAAACGATCAGCCCCAGCGATGCAGTTCGAAGGTTCTGTTTGAACTCGGCTTCCAGCAGCTGGAGATTGGGGCCGAATGTCACTGGAGGGTGAGTGGGGTTGGTGTCGATGGCGGAGGAAGTCAGGGCCACAACGAATGTCTGATCGGTCTTCACAAAATCGAATTCGGGGATTTTCGCTGGTTTCGACCCTTGATCGATGACTGCTTTCAGGTTTGCTTCCAATGCCAGAACGGCGATCTCGGGTTCCGGAAAAAACAGGCTGTCAAATCCCTGGTTGGCCGGCACTGGCAGTTTGAAATAGGTGACGCCGGCATGAGTCTGAGCGGTCCCCTTCAACGATTTCACCGCGATCGCTTCAGCGTCCAACGGTATCGTCGATCGCACGACCAGCACGCCATACGGCTGGGGCGATTTGGAAGGGAGGATCGGCGGCAAGAGTGTCGTGGTGATGGGGCCGGTGGAGGATTGCTTGACGACGACCCCCAAGGTCACCGATTCAATCTGCTGCAACGCAACGCCGCTTTGGGATGAGACCAGAGTCAGGATGGTTTTGACTGATGAATTTGCCAGCACATCGGTTAGCAGTGGACTTCTCAAGAGCTCGCCGACCTTCAGGCAGGCGACCACGTCGGTCTCCTGTGGCAGATAAGTCAGATCGAGTGTTTTCGTAACTGAGGTTGGCGAAGCCTTATAGAGTAGTCCGGCCACAGCTCCGGCGACGCCAACGACCGCCAGTACGAGGGCGATCGTCAACCAGGCCGGTCCGCGCCGATGTAAACTCGGGCGACTGCGAATGACCGCCGGAGCGGAACCGTCTGTCGGTTCCACCCGGTCGGGCAGATGGAGTTGAAAAATGGCCTGGCATTTCGGGCAACGGAAGTCTTTACCCTGGTCCGAGCTGTCTTTC
>JAQGHT010000515.1 GCA_028291565.1 Planctomycetaceae bacterium
CTTATTCCAAGGGGGCCACCGACCGTGAACACTATTGCCAGGTTCAGCGAACGCCGTGGTTCACCCCTTGGGGGTGGGGAACCTGGAGTGACCGCTGGAGCGAGATTTCTGAGCACTGGTCGAACAGCCCAGTCACCTGGGACGTCGCGCTCAATCAACTGCGTGGCAATCGTTTCGAAATAAACCCGACCCTGGCTCGCACTCAAAACATTGGCGCCGAAATGGGTCAACATTGTCCAAGCCCGGAATTCCACAGACAAAATCATTTTAATGAATTCGGGGCCTGGTCGATGACGGCTGATACTTCATGCGAATTTCGAGAGGATTGAGTCTACCGGACTTCCCCCAGACATTTTCACGTCAGACATTCTTCAACAGCCGTCAAAGCCGCCGGCAGTTGAATGGTTCCTTCGTAGAGCGCGCGGCCGATGATCGCTCCGATTAACTTCGGTTGCTTCCGACTTTCAAGAGCCAGAGTTCGCAAATCGTCAACAGTGGTGACGCCTCCCGATGCAATCACCGGAAGACCTAATTCCGCTAGGCGTAACATGTCATTGATCGTGCCTCGGTCTACGCCTTGCATCATGCCATCAAGTGCGATGTTTGTGTAAATCACAGCCGCCAGATCCAGATCGGCGTATTGTTTTGCCAGCTCAAACGCTGACACCTGCGAGACATCGCGCCACCCTTGTGTGGCGACAAAACCGTTTCTGGCATCCAGGCCCAGGCAAAGCCGTCCTGGGAAAGCCTGCGTCATTTCGCGGAACCAATCGGGTTTCTTCAAGGCCGCCGTCCCGACAATCACGCGATCAATTCCGACGTCGTCCAACATCAGTCGAATCGCTGCTTCGTCACGAATTCCGCCACCCAACTGACACGGAATACCAGCGGATTCCACAATTCGACGGATTGCATCCACATTAATCGGATGCCCGGCTTTCGCCCCATCCAGATCGACCAGATGCAGCCGTTCGCCGCCTTCATTGGCCCAGCGTCGCGCCATCACGGCCGGATCACTGCCGAATACGGTCTCTTGCGCGTAATCACCCTGACGCAGCCGGACACATTGACCGCCACGTATATCAATTGCGGGAAGCAGTTGCATATTCAGAAAAACCTAAAACCATGTTCGTAAAATGAATACTGTTCGCCATTTTCCTGGCACTCGGCTGACTCCGGTGGTCACCTGGATGTTGCACTACGGCATGCTTGGCGAAGAATTCGTGCCGAAACGCGGCCACCTTCCCACACAGGAACGGACGGCTTTCATCGAAAAATTGGACACTTTTCGCCAATCCTCCATAGTTGATCGGAGCGTTTCCAGTCCCGTTGTCGTCAATTCTTTTTAAATTTGAGATCTCAGATTTCCAATTCCGTTTGAATTGCACATGCCCTGCAAAAGTCACTGAATTGGCGGAAAATTCCATGCTGCTGAATCCAAACGCACGAGGGTTTTGCGAAAAGGGTCAAAATTGTCGTTGAATTTGTGCGCGTCTCAGTCCGTTCCCCCCGCTACCTGCCATCAAGTCCTCACGGGAATTCGATAGCGTAGCAGGAAATGTCCCGGCCCGCGACAGATCAAACCGGTCTGTAATTTAAACCTGGATGAATTCAGGGCCGATGCGACTCAAGAATCATTCAATGTCAACGAGTTTTACTCCTCACGGGAAATTGAGACGATGTTTCGTGACAGCGCCCTAATCGGCGGCTGGCTTCTGCTCCCCCAACCGGTGAATCGTATTGTGAATCGTGCCATTCACCGCCGCGCCGGTCTTTGATCGCAATGAATAACGAATTTCCATGCACCAGGTGGGTTGAATTTCTGGAATCTCAAGCCAGATCGTCTGGCCATCACGATCCAGTCTCGCAGCCGTCACCCTCAGCTTTTTTTCGTCGTAATGTTTTGAACCATAATCCGCAGTCCGTTTCAGTGACCAGGTCTGAATCGAGTAGTTCGTGCGATCACGTACCGACTCGGCATCCAATTCTCCGGTCATTTTCAATTTGATTCCCGTCCGGACCGCTTCGATTTTCACCGGTACATACACCGGCTGACCGGTGTATCGAATTCGATACAGGCCGCCCGGCTGCACCGCACTGCCAGCCCAGGCGAACATGCCACAGACATACAGCTGCCCATCACTGGGATTGAATCGGCCGCGCATGATTCCCGTCGGAAAAGTTGGCAACGGAAGTTCGCACATGCCACCTTGAGCCTGCCCGTTCAGAATTTCATGCGGCACGATAAAGACTTTGCCGTAACCATACGAGAAATTCAATAACGCACCTTTTAACGGCCCCCAGCGATCACTATTGACCCACAGCAATTCGGAGGGCGAGCGGTCGAATGCATTCGTAATCCAACACAGCGGCGGCAGCATCGCGGCATCGGACGCATCGGTGACGTTGTGATATCCAAACATGTTTCCATAAAAACCACCTTCTTTGACCCAATTGATGCGGTTTTTGGGATTCCAATGTCCTTCCTGGTCCGTTACGAAAAAGGTTCCATCGGGATTCAGACACACTCCGTTTGCCGCTCGAAAACCATTCGCGACGATGTCGGTTTTTGAACCATCCGGACTGACTCGCAGCAGAGTTCCATGATGTGGCACCACTGCGGGCAAGGCATGCCGGGCGGATTTGGCATAATAGAAATTCCCGGCAGCGTCTCGTTGTAAACCCATCGCGAATTCATGAAAATGTTCGGTCACCTGATGGTCACTATTGAAGCATTCATAGAAATCAGTTTCCTGATCCCCATTCAGGTCCCTCAAGATGACAATCTGATCACGACAGGTCACATAAATCTGATCGTTGACGATCTTGACTCCCAGCGGTTGGAACAGCCCCGACGCGATTCGTTGCCATGTCAACTTGCCGGCCGGTATTGCTCCCCCGGAAGGTTGATTTTTCCCAGCATCAGCAACTTCCGCGGAATTCTTGAAGCCGCTCACCAGCCAGACGTCGCCATCCCAGGCACTGACGGCCATCCGATTTCCGTCTGCAAAAAAATCGAATCCCGTCAACCGCATCTGGCAAAGCCAGGGGTTGGAAACGGGAGCGGAAAGAATGTCCACGGCAAAGGGACCAGAATCTCGACCGGCAATCAAGTCCGTTGTCAGGATTTCAGGCCATCGTCGAGGTCCCCCGTGAAGTTGCGACGTCAAGTCGTCAACCGGGAGCTTTGAAATCCAGTCTAAAGGAACGTCTTCCAATTTCACGGAATTTCGATCTCCCAATGCTTTCGCAGCTTGTTGTGCGAAACCGACGGTGAATCGCAGAGTCTCCTTTCCTTCGGGAATGCGTAACTGCAGGCCGGCATCTCGATCATATTGCCATCTTTTGTCCGGAATTTTGCCCGCGACGCCCGCCACGAGCCATGCCGTTTCACGTTCCGATGTTTGAGATTCCGTTCCTTCGATCGAACCGAAATGATTCTTCCCGGACAAGTCGTCCAGCTGACGAATTGAAGGTCGAATTAATGAGTTCATCGCATCCCGTCCCTGCCTGTTTGAAGGCGGAGCGGGGACAGATTTCAATTCCGTCATCGGTTGCCACTTGCCGATGAGATCCTTTTCGCGCCGGAAGTTTATAGGTGTATCAGGTGCCGCACTTTGATAAAAACTGACTTCTTCGATGTCCCCTTTGAAATAGGCAGGCTCGGGAAAGTCGGGTGCCGCAAATCCCAATCGAACGATGTACTCAGGCACGGCCTTGTGTGGACGCAGAATTCCCTTGGCGTCAATAAGCGTATCGTCGATTCGCATTTCGACTTCGCCTGTTGACTTCTTCCAGGTCAAAAAGGCATCGTGCCAGACTCCATCATCGACCCGCTTTCTGGATGTAACGACGCCCACCCATCCGATGTCAAAACAGAGCTTTCCGCCGCGTATGAATAACGCCTTCGCATTGGGAGTCCAGGGGCCTTCCACTGCCGCTTGCGAAAAAAGTGTTCCACCTTCCCGGGTGCGAAATCGAACAGAGATCTGATAGTCCTTATCTGTCATGTCAAAATCTTGAGACCGATTGATCCGAATGGACTTGGCGCCGGAGAAGGCGAATGTCTTGACCGGATCGCTGGATTTCGTGATTGCGGGGGGGACAATGACGGCAAGGTTGGGATGCACCACAGACAGACCGTTTTCCTTGATAATGGTCGCCAGTTGTGCTGAAGAATTCGGGTGCGTGCCGATGCTCAAAACCAGATCTTTCGTTCGAGGTCCGACTTCGAATGTTCGCGTATAAATCGTATCCAGCCCTGAACCAGACATTCCCGGTTGTTCGAGGATGGACGTCTCGCCTACTGCATAAGAGAAAACGACGCGTTCACCGCATTGATACAGACCGCGATAATGCCCCCAGGTCTTGGGCAATGGTCCATAATGCCGGCCATCGCGTCCGACCGTTCGGAGCGATTTCCAATCGTCCGTCAGAGGGTTCGCCCAGCCCGCACTAGCCCGGTCCGAAACTTGAACTTGCCCGCTCAGGTTTGGATGAACCTGATGCCGGCCATTGAAATTGATCCCATTCCAGTCGATGAAAATCGGACTCGAATTGCGTTCAGAGGGCTTGATTTCTGGTTGATTCCAGGCGGCGGTCATCTTCAATGTGTCGTGATCGAACACCATCCAGTTTCGACCTCGAGCCACGCCGCCGGGGCCGCTGTCCAGCCTGACAGCGATTCCTTTCTGTGCGATATTCGGGCCTGCATTTTCTTTTGACTCGACTGACTTGGGCTCCGGAACTTCGTACGTCGCCGTTAAGAACGCGCCGTAATTCATGGAACTCCAGGGATCAACGTTTGACGGTGCTGGACCTCGCTCTTTTCCTTTAGGCAGCTTTGCCAGATAGTCATTATCCACTTTAGTGTATTGGCCGGCATTTCGCGGCTTCAGATATGCCTCACGCAGATAATGCACGACATCATATTTTTGGACGGGCACCATCCAGGTTTGAGGTGCCATCAATCCATATCCGTGCGTCAGTGTCAAATAGAGGCGATACGGATCACTCCCGTTTTTGAACGTCCCCGTGGCGAATTTCAATGACGTGGGCAACGAACCCGGCTGATCGGCTGTGCCATGGCAATTGATGCACAAGCGAGTGTAAATCGCTTCGCCGCGTTTGAAGCTGGCGGGATTCCAATCGCGGATCATGCCTGCGTGATCGATCTCTTTTTCGTATTCTGGGATCTGTAATACCAGCAATGACGCTGGCGGCTTCAATTGCGTGGCACGATCCGGGCCGCCTTCGGCGATTTCAATCAGATAGCGGATGAGGTCGAGGAATTGCTGGCGATTGGCCAACTGATTCGCCTGATCCGCGGGCATGACCGAGACCCGTCCGACTGCTCGCTCGTCAATCATTGATTTCGGAATCGTCACCGCGGCACCATTTCGAGCGAGGTCCCGCAAGACGACGGCCAGTTCCGATTCTTCGACCAGGAACCCCGTCAGAGTTTCACCCTTGATTGTTTGAATGGTCTGTGGCTCAAACCCTTTCCGGATGAGTTTCGAAGGTTCCAACACGGCCTCGATCAATCGTTCCGCAGTCGTTCCAGATTCGGGCTTCGCTAGATCGGGACCAAGCTGGCCCACGAATTCACCAGTGTGACACTTGGCGCAGGCCAGCAGAGGTTGATGAAAGATCAGCGCACCACGCTGGGGATCTCCCTCAGCGCGCGCCGCCTTCGCAAGGTTCGCGGAGCCTTCCGTTCGCAACTGTTCCTGCAACGTCTGCCCCATGGCGCGCGAGTCGCAAAACAAGAATTGCAGGCAAATTAACGCTGCGGCCAATCGAACAGAGCCGGACAGGCAAGTCATGATTTGTCTCCGAGCGGAAGACGGACTGGGGTGCGATGCATTGCGCGATCTCTGATTATCAAGACTCGCGAAATCCAGGCGGGACCAAAAGCAAGGATTAGAATGGGACTAATGGGATCGATAGGACTTATTACTCTCATAAGTCCCATTCGTCCCATCTGTCCCATTCCGCATGAGCCAGCGGCTTATGCTTCAACAACGCTGAATGATCTCCGGAGTAACGAGGCGAGAAGAATCGCTTTTGTTTTGCAGCGGAGCGCTGCAGTTCTGAGTCATAGTCCGGTCGATGTATGTCAATTGCCAGATTTCAAACGCATCCAACAAATGACCGATGACAAGTGACCAGCCCCAAAACCTACTTCTTCAACTTCTTATAAACAAACTCAATGTTCTCCACGTTCTGCTTGACATCGACCCCGGTCCATTCTTTGTAGAAGGGCAGATCGATTTCCTGCTTGATCTGATCGAGTGTTCGACCTTTGTCGATTGCGTTCTGGATATATTGTCGTAGTTCGACAAAATACCGTCTTTGAGTCGACAGTAGCGATTTGTCGGATCCTTCACCATGACCGGGAATCACCATTTTTACCGGTAGTTTTTCGAGTTCCGTCAGCACGGCCACCCAGCTGTCCGTGTCGCTATCGCCCGTGTAGTTGTAGGCACCATTCACGCACGCGTCACCGGTAAACAGAATTCCGTGCTTCGGCAGCCAGGCCATGGCATCGCCTGCCGTGTGAGCATGTCCAAAATGGACCAGCTCAACGCGTTGGGTGCCGTCATCCAGGACGAGCTTCCGGGGAAAATAAAGCGTCGGTTTGCCGTATTCCAGACCCTCGTGAGCAAACTCTTTCGGATTTTTCTTTTTGGTATCTTCGAACCCGGCGACGCCCTTCGTGTCGAACAATTCCTGGCTGTTTTCATTGGCGATCCCGGTCGCCCCCAACTTCAGAAAGACAGTCGTGCCGTCAGCATGGTCGCCATGATAATGTGTGTCGAAAACATACTTGATGGGTTTGTCAGTGGTCTTGCGAATCTCTTTGATGACTTCTTCAGACTGTTTGGGGAAATTTGCTTCAATTACCAGCACGAAATCCTTGAAGATCACCCAACCGTTGTTGCAGCCGAGGAATTTGGGTTTCAACGCGGTCTTGCGAAAGAAAACGCCAGGCGCGACTTCCGTCACGGTCGTTTCTTCCGGCGTGAACAAACCCGAGGCCCAACCACTGAGGCCAAACAGGATTCCACAGGTCAACAAGGCGATAACCGGACGGCGTTGTTGTTTCATCGTTTTTGATCCGCGTGCTGTTCCTGAATAGAGATTGTTTCTGGTTCGAGCGAGCCAATAGATATAGCAATCCCAGCCCCGGAGTGGGAGGGTCAAAGAACGTCATTTTCGAAGGAGACAATCGAACGTAGCATAAGCCTCTGGCTTGTGCGAATCGGATTTCTTGACGGAATTGTTCCAAGGACACCTCGCGAGTCGCATCGCTCCTTACTCGCTCGTCACGACTCGGAGTGTCGTGCCACACTTCCAGCCGGGCGCTCTGCAGCCAGACGAAGGCATTTCACGCTCCGATTGCTTCTCGATGGACCACAATTTGCTATAGTGCGGTCCTGGTCATTTTCTGAATGCGGAGCCACCCAGTATGTCACAATTCTTTACCAAAGAGGCCATTTTCGCGCGTCCCGGTTTTAATCGATGGCGCGTTCCACCAGCGTCGATTGCCTTTCATTTGTGCATTGGATCGGTCTACGCCTGGACAAGCTTCAACATGCCGTTGACGCGAGTCCTCGGAGTCGCCACATCGTCCGCCGATGACTGGGTCTTGTCATCCGTGGTGGGAATCTTTACGGCGGCCATCATCTGTGTTGGCCCGGCGACGGCGATTGCAGGCAGCTGGCTGGAGAAAGTCGGACCACGCACGGTTGGACTGGTCGCCGCCTGCTGTTGGGGTGGAGGTTTCCTGATCGGTGGAATCGGGATTCTGCTGCATCAGCTCTGGTTACTTTATCTCGGATACGGTGTCATTGGCGGAATTGGGCTGGGCCTGGGTTACGTCTCGCCGGTCAGCACGCTCATTCGTTGGTTTCCCGATCGGCGCGGGATGGCCACCGGCATGGCCATCATGGGTTTCGGTGGCGGCGCGATCATTGGCGTACCGCTTAAAGAAGCCCTGATTCGGCATTACTACGAACCGCCCCAGTATCTCGGTTCGGCCAATGAGGTTTCGCGCACGACATCTGAAGGGCGACTGTTCGCGGATGTGCAAGGCGTCCATCGCGAGGTCGTTGTCGTCGACGAAAAGGAAGCCAAGGCAATGATCGCCCCCGGCCAACCTGGAGTGTATCTCGTTGGCACCGGTTCCGTCGGAGTCGCCCAGACCTTTTTGACTTTGGGGCTCATCTATTTCACCGTGATGGTTCTGGCGGCATTGTCGTTTCGCATTCCCGCACCGGGTTGGCAACCGGACGGATGGGTTCCGCCCGATCCGAAACTTGCGGAAAAGAAGATGATGGCGCACGGGCATGTCGGGATCAATGAAGCGATGCGGACTCCACAATTCTATCTCTTGTGGATTGTGCTCTGCTTCAACGTAACGGCGGGAATCGCCGTGTTGAGTGTTGCCAAAGAAATTATGTCCGATCTGTTTCGCTCAGCCTTGCCGCAGATTGTGACCAGCGACTTCGTCAAGGTGTATGTGATCATGATCAGCGTTTTCAACTGCACAGGACGTTTCGCCTGGGCGAGTGCTTCGGACTTCCTGGGACGCCAGCGGACGTATGCGATTTTTCTGGGTTTGGGCACTATTTTGTATGCGTCGATTCCATCCATGGCGCAGCAGATGACCAATTCTCCCTCGGTGACCTGGTTGATCGGGTTTTATGCAGTGACCCTCTTGATCTTCACCCTTTACGGCGGCGGCTTCGCGACAATTCCCGCATATCTCGCGGACCTGTTTGGCACGCGTTTCGTAGGTGGCATCCACGGCCGATTGTTGACAGCCTGGAGTGCGGCCGGTCTCCTGGGGCCGATGACGCTTACCTACCTGCGCGGTCGTAGTTTGACGGCGGCAATCGACGATCTGGCGGCGCGAATTGATCCGGCTATTTTTGAAAAGCAGTTTCAAGCGCCGATTTCGCAACTGCCGCAACTGGTTCAGGCCAAGACGGTGACCATCAGCAAACTTTTAGACATCTGCCCATCTGGAACTCCCGATCCGACGAGCAACCTGTACAACTCGACGATGTATCTAATGGCTGGCTTACTAGCATTCGCCGCCGTGGCCAATGCCTGCATTCGTCCAGTCGATCCCAAGCACTATTTGAAGGATTAATCGGCCGGCAAAGAACCTGGCGAGCGGTGGGTGTAAGCCCACTGGTTCTTCGTTGTCTTGCTTGCCTTTAAGCAGAATGACATTGCAGGTGCATCGTAGCCGAAGTCGTAAGACTTTGGACGAACGTCCTGAAAAGCCTGAATTCTCACGGATCCAGAGACAAAAACGAACACGTGAAGTCGATGGGATCCAGGTTCGAGGATTGTGGTGTCTTAACCAACGAAAATAAGCCTGTTTGAAAAGAGTGTCGGGAACACTAAATAACGCCAATATACACTAAACAGAAGAGGGAAGCAGCCTTTTTTGTTTGCTTCTACGTTTTCCGGCTCTTCACGAGACTCTTGAGCGTCCTGAGATTGATCGCGTCCAGATCCTCGCCATCTTCTTCGCCCTTGTTGGTTTCCAGATACATCGGAACCTTGGTGAAACGTTTGTCGTTCAGCAAATGCCGAAACGGTTCGAGTCCCAATGTGCCGCGACCAATATGGGCGTGGCGATCGACGCGGCTTCCAAAGGGCTTCAGACTGTCATTCAAGTGAAACGCCTTGATACGGGAGACGCCGATTAATCGGTCGAACTCAGCAAACGTCGCTTTGTAATCCGCCGCTTCGATTAATGGATAGCCTGCCGCGAAAATATGGCACGTGTCGACACAGACTCCGATCCGATCGGGAGTCTGCACATGGTCAATGATCCAGGCGAGTTCTTCAAACTTGGCTCCAAGAGTCGTCCCCTGTCCCGCCGTTGTTTCCAGCAACGTCAGCGTTTCAACTCCTGCAGTCGACTCATGCACGGCATCCAGTGCCGTAACAATCCGAGCCAACCCGTCTTCGGGCGTGGAGCCCACGGCCGCTCCCGGATGCATGACGACACCGATTAACCCAAGGCCTTCCGCTCGTTCCAGTTCGTGCGCAAATGCATCACGAGACTTGGCCCACAGAGCATCATCAGGGCTGGCCAGATTGATCAGATAACTGTCATGAGCCACGGGATGCTGGATGCCCAACTGTTTCAGGCAATTCTTGAAATCTTCAACATCCTGTGTAGAAATTGGTTTTCCCGCCCATTGGTTGTTGTTCTTCGTGAAGAGCTGCACGCAGTCCATTTCCAGAGTTGCCGCAGCTTCGACAGCTTTATAATAGCCGCCTGCGATCGACATGTGAGCACCGAGTGGGGGCATGTTGCTTGAGTTTCTCTGATTCTTGGGAGTGAATTGTGGAAGCAGACACTGATTTTGACTAAATCGCGATCAATTAGCGAGTTTACTGCCTTCCGTACGGGGAGACGACTGTATTCCATCACGTGCCTCGGGACAACTTGATTTGCACTTTGATTGAACGTTGTGATTCAACAAGGAAGTAGTTTCCGCCGGAAGGAGAGTCACAAACTTGTTCGCACACGACGAACTTTGGACTTGTCAGTTCGTATTCTGCGAACTAACATGGATTGAAAGGGAATGAATGGGAGCATTAGAAAATGCGAGTCATCTCAAAAGCGAGACTTCGAGGATTCTGGGAAACACCCGGAGTCGAAGAGTCCGAAGGCGCATTACGAGCGTGGTATTCGCATGTAAGCCACAAAAGTGTGATTTGGCATTCATGGTCGGAGGTGAAGGCGGAGTTCGGAACAGCAAGCCTTGTTGGGAACTGCGTTGTCTTCAACATCCGAGGAAACAAGTACCGATTGGTGACCCGGGTTCTATATCCGAGTCAGAAGATCTTCATTCTGAAGTGCATGACCCACGTCGAATATGATCAAGACAAATGGAAGGTAGACTGTGGCTGCTACGAGCCTGCCCCGCCGAATCGACTCACGAGCACCAAGTCTTTACCCATAACACGAAGGAAACGAGGTGATTGACCGTGGCGACCAGGACGCAATTCCGTTTGACTGGAAAGAACCGAGATTCTTACATGGAACTGGTATCCGATTTTCCGTTGGCGTCAATCAAATCGGAACGGCATCTCGTCGAAGCACAGAGAGTCATGGACGGACTACTTGGTCGTAGCGCGCTCGATGAGGGCGAAGTGACTTATCTCGATGCATTGAGTGACCTCGTGGGGGCCTACGAAGATGAACACCATGCAATTGAACCAGCATCGGATGCGGAAATGCTCCGTCATCTGATGGATGCGAAGGGAGTGTCTCAAATTCAATTGAGCCGGGACACCGGACTGCCGAAATCCACAATTTCCGAAGTCCTCGCTGGTAAGAAGCCCTTCAGTCGGCATGTGATCCACAAACTGGCAGAGTACTTTCACGTCAACACCGGTATCCTCGCGGCGAATATCTAATAGGGGGAAAAGGCAGAATGATGATTGGCAGAATGATGCAGACAATTGCCAAGGATCAAGATATTCGTCGTTTCCAGATCCCATTATTCTGCCACACATCATACTGCCTATTTCTCCCTGTCATCCTGCCAAATCTTCAATAAATCGGTCCTACATTTGATAGAGGGCTTCAGGTTGTAATTGAACGCGGTGAAAGGCCATTTACGAGCAGCGTCACTAGCCGCCCAGCAAATAGGCCAGCAAATCTCGCAATTCTTCCGGTGTTTTCACCAGTCCTTGAGGCATTGGTGAGGCTTCTTGAAGTTTTCGGTCTTCGATTTCTTTGATTGGAATCGACAGCTTTGTGGCGTCGGTCAGAATGAGTTCGAGTTTCTCGGCGGTCTCGCCGGTGACCAGACCGATGTGCTGCTTGCCATCTTTTGTCACGACGAGCGTGGCTTTGAAGACCGGCGAGATCTGTTTGCCAGGCAGTAGCACCGATTCCACAATGTGAGGCACCGTAAACCGCTTCGCGGCATCCGCGAGACTCGGGCCGGCATTGATCGCGGCGTCCGCGGAAACCGCGTGGCATTTCGCGCAGCCCAGTCCATTTGCGGAAAAGAGTTTCTTGCCGTTTTCCGCATTTCCGGTCTTGGCCGCCTTGATCCAATCGACATCAAAAAACTTGGGATCAACAGCGACGGAATTTCCACCCGCGGCAGCATTTTTCAATCGCTCTGCGAAGGTGTTGGCTTCGATCTTTTCGGGCAACACGGCGATGACCGGCTGCAGCGATCGATAGTGCAGATACAGCCCGCTTTCTCCGGCAATGTTGTGGACTCGGACCAGAATGTCATTGCCGCCCGGCTGGAGTTCCAATGGGATTGAATCCTGGAACGGCAGGGCTCCGCGTTTTGTATCGTTCACCCAGACCGCTTTGCCGTTGTGCCAGACCTTGACTCCGTCGTCTGAACCGACACCCAGAATCGCCGCTTGCTTGCAGCCGCTTTCCAGTCGCAAGATGACGTAGAAAGACTGATCATCGCACGGTCCGTATGTTTCACGGAAATTGATCTGCCGCGTGATGGTGACCGGGTTCCAGCCGAGTTGCAGCTTTCCGGAGCGATAGGTAGCGGCGGGATCGGGAATCGATTTTTCGGGTTCGTGAACAGTCTTAAAGCTCTTGCCAAAATCGTCGAAAGGCCCGACTACCCAGGCTTTGGTGACAGGCATCAACGGCGCGAGACTGAGTTTCCGTTG
>JAQGHT010000190.1 GCA_028291565.1 Planctomycetaceae bacterium
CTTAGTACGCGTCGTGATCGGCGTGGCCGCCCTTCTTGCCTTCTTTGGGCATTTCGGCGATCAAAGCCTGGCTGGTCAACAACAGAGTCGCGACGCTGGCCGCGTTCTGCAGAGCTGACCGGGTGACCTTGGTCGGATCGATGATGCCGGTCTTGACCAAGTCTTCGTACTTGTCGGTCGCGGCATTGTAGCCCATGTTGCCGGTCAATTCGCCGACCTTTTCACAGACCACGCCACCATCCATACCGGCGTTGTCGGCGATCTGGGTCAGCGGAGCGCGGCAGGCGCGGACAATGATGTCCCAGCCGACCTTGGCGTCTTCCGACAACTTGACCGAACCAACCATCTTGGAAGCTCGCAGCAATGCGACACCGCCGCCAGGCACAATGCCTTCAGCGACAGCGGCACGGGTTGCGTGCAGGGCGTCTTCGACGCGGGCCTTCTTTTCCTTCATTTCGGATTCGGTCGCGGCACCGACATTGATCTGAGCCACGCCACCCGACAACTTGGCGATCCGTTCTTCCAGCTTTTCCTTATCGTAGTCGCTGGATGAGCTGGCCAATTCGTTGCGGATCTGGTCAATTCGCGACTTGATGTCGGCGGTCTTGCCAGAACCTTCGATGATCGTCGTGTTGTCCTTGTCGATCACGACCTTCTTGGCGCGACCGAGTTCCGACAACTGGACGTTTTCGAGTTGGATGCCCAAATCTTCGAAAATCGCCTGGCCGCCAACCATGATCGCCAAGTCTTGCAGCATGGCCTTGCGGCGGTCGCCGTAGCCAGGAGCCTTGACAGCGACGGTCCGCAGATTGCCACGCAACTTGTTGATGACGAGCATCGCCAAGGCTTCTCCGTCGACTTCTTCGGCGACGATCACCAGCGGCTTGCCGGCTTGAGCGACCTTCTCGAGGACTGGAACGAGGTCCTTGACGTTGCTGATCTTCTTTTCGTGGATCAACACGTAGGCGTCTTCGAAAATACATTCCATCGTGGTGGAATCGGTCACGAAGTAGGGTGACAGATAACCGCGGTCGAACTGCATGCCTTCGACGACTTCGAATTCGGTCTTCAGGCTCTTGCCTTCTTCGACGGTGATGACACCGTCTTTGCCGACTTGTTCCATGGCGTCAGCCAGGATGGCACCGATTTCGGCATCACCATTGGCAGCCACTGTGGCGACCTGGGCGATGGCCTTTTTCGTCTTGCAATCGGTCTTCATCTCGACGAGCTTTTCGACGACGTGCTCGACGGCGGCGTCCATCCCGCGCTTCATTTCGATCGGGCTGACACCGGCAACGACGGCTCGCAGGCCTTCGATGTAGATGGCTTCAGCAAGCACTGTCGCAGTCGTGGTTCCGTCACCAGCGATGTCGGAAGTCTTGCTGGCGACTTCCTTGACCATCCGGGCGCCCATGTCTTCGAACTTGTCCGGCAACTCGATTTCACGAGCGACGGAGACACCGTCCTTGGTGACGGTGGGCGAGCCGAAGCTCTTGGCGAGAATCACGTTGCGGCCCTTGGGGCCGAGTGTCACGCGGACTGCGCGGGCCAGCTTGCTGACGCCGATCCGCATCTTTTCTTGTGCTTCCTGATCGAAAGCAATCATCTTGGCCATGTAGTCTGCTCCTCTGGGAACTGATTTTATGAGAATGTCCGTCGAATTTCCGCCGCCCTCCAGATGAGGGCTGATTCCAGCGCTCTTGCACAACACTTCGATTCACAAATCAAATCGTGCAAAAGCCAAGGAACCACCGGGACAAGCCCGGTGGCGGCATCGGCGATGAGAGTCTATTTACCGAAAGATTCACAAGTCGTGATTACTGAATGATGGCGAGGATATCGCCTTCGCGCATCAGGACGATTTCTTCTTCGTCCAACTTGATTTCGTCACCAGCGTAGGAGCTGAAAATGACTTTGTCGCCGGCCTTGACCGTCAACGGGTGCTTCTTGCCGTCACGCGTGGTGATGCCTTCTCCAACAGCGATGATTTCACCGCGTTGGGGCTTATCCTTAGCGGAATCCGGCAACACGATGCCCCCGGCGGTGGTGGATTCAGCAGTTTCGCGTCGCAGTAAGACGCGGTCTCCCAGCGGAACCACTTTGACGCTGGACTTGGTTGCAGTTGCCTTCTTCGCCATCGACGTCTCCTCAACTCCGAAACTCAAAACTGGCAGGTGATGTCTATCAATCACTTTTGTCATGGGCGCACCGCCCACCTTGTATGATTTCCATTGCTAGGCGAATTGCGTGCCAAACACCGCTGGTGTCGCAACCTTCAAACTGGAAGTAAGTTGCGGCGATGCACCGATTCTTCGCAGCTGCCAACTGTGTGGGACAATGAGCTCCGACAGGCAAGTTGCTGCCAATCTGGCAGATTCTTGGATCAAGCCAATTGGCGCAGCTTGAAGGCGAAGGGATTTTCGTGAGAGTTTGGGATAGTTGAATCGATTATTGACGTCACAACCGTATGAATATCTGGTTGCGCTCACGCCAGAGGGTTCGTCCGCTTTTGACAGAAGAAATTGTCGGATCACAGCTGCCCCGGTTGAACGAGGCTAATCGCCAATATCAGTCCCATGCGTCGCATTAGTCCGATTCCCCACAAGCCTGAGATCTTTGTGACGACGGGCCCAACCCCGTACACATCGTTAGTCAATGTGAAAGGGTCACAGCTTTTGATTTATTGCGTCCACTGGTAAAATGTCGCTGATTTGAATGGTAAGCGGTGCAGGAGTTTTGGGCCTCGAATTCCTCATAGCGAAACGGTGAGAGCGCGTGCGAGATACTCTGATCGGCATGAATTCCCACGAATTCGGCGACAGAATCCGTGCCCGCAGCGCGGGATGGCTCAGTGCCATTTTTGAGGATCGTTTGCCGTGAATTGTGGATGGATGGCTTATGTCCGATGAATTCGATCCGTACTACAAATGGCTGGGAATCCTGTCCAAGGATCAGCCTCCGCACCATTACCGTTTGTTAGGCTTGGAACCGTTCGAAGAAGATCTGCAGGTCATCGAGGGGGCGGCGGACCGGCAACTCAGTTTTCTGCGCAAATTTCAAGCGGGAGAACATGCCGCTCAGTGCCAGAAACTGCTGAATGAAGTCTCTCGAGCACGACTCTGCTTGCTGAAACCGGCATCAAAGGCCGCTTACGATTCTGAGTTGCGAGCATTATTGCACGAATCATCATCGCCAGAACCAGAGGACGTTGAGCCGTCGTTTGATGTCGAAACGGGGACTGCGACGATTGCCGGACGTCGGCACAATACGCTTCCCATTCCGGCGATTGCGGGCGGTCTGGTCCTACTTCTGGTAATTTTGGGATTCGTCTTCTTGCGTGGTGGCGGAAAGGCGAATCAGCAGCAGGTTGATTTGGACGATGCTGGAGCCGTCCCTGTTAAATCCCCGGATGACCCGCCCGTGAAGCTCGGAAAACCGGACGAGCCTCAAAAATCTGCAACTCCGAGTCCGCGTCAGCAATCAGTGGTTGATCGTCAGATTGATATCCTGCCGCTCCTCCGAGAGGAACATATCGGCAAGGGAAATTGGCAGATCAAGCCGGATTCATTGGAGTCATTGGGAGAAATCCCTCAGGCTCTAGTTCGACTGCCAGTTGCGGCTCCACAAGAATACACATTGCACATTGAGGGCGTTCGCTTCGAAGGGTCGGGGAGCCAGTACACGACGATGGCTGTGGGAATCGCCTGCGGTGAACAAGAATGTCTTCTTGCATTTCAAGTGCATCGCAATTCCGGGGGAATCGGATTGGAATCCCTCGACGGTCGCATTTGGAACCAAAATGAAACCTGGCAGCCAGATATTGTTTTTCCAGTTCGGAAGCCGTTTCACCTTGATGTCATTGTCAGAAAAGCGGATATCGAAGCGCGTCTGGACGGGCGGACCATCCTCAGTTGGGGCGGCAGTTTCTCACGATTAGGACTGTTTGAGGCCTGGAAGTTGGCCGGAGCAAAACAATTGTTCATCGCCGCTGAGTCAACCTACCGTTTCACCAAACTGACTCTCGGACCTCCGTTGCCGCCGCAAAGTCTTCCTGGAAGAGAGCTCAAAGTTCGCGAGAGTGTCGAGTTGACGAAATTCGTCGATCTCAATCGGGATGTTTGGCACGGAGCCTGGTTGAAGGATGGCACCTCACTGAAGAGTAATCAGGACGAAACCGGGATGCGGTTCAGCGTTCCGTTCCAGATGCCCGAAGAATACGAACTCCATGCGGACATTGAATGGTATCTGGGACGCAAAGAATTCTATCTGGGGTTACCGTTCCAACAAGGATATGCGGGCGTTGTTCTGGGCGGTGGCGAGGGAGAGAGCAACGGCCTGTATCTTGATCGGCGGAATTTCTACGAGATTCCCGGGCTGTCTCAAAATGCTAAACACATGCAGCCGGGCCGTAACCACCTGTTTGCGAATGTTCGCAAGAACCATCTCGGGGTGAAGGTCGAAGATAAGACAATCTTCGACTGGAAAGGCGATCCCCGGCGGTTTCTGATGTCTCCGCTCTGGGCTGTACCGGGAAACCAACTCGCGATAGGAACCTGGAACTCAGGATTTCGAGTTTCCTCACTTCAATTAAATCGTCTGGCGCCGGCTCCTTCCCTGTTTTCTGCTCCGGAACCACCCAATGCCGGTGACTTGTTGAGCGTCGTCGATATCGATCGAGATTCTAGTCTAGGAAGCTGGAAGCGAACCCCAACCGGGATCACTTCGTCGGATCAGCTGGTCAATGGCCTGCGATTCCCTGCGAAGTTGCCGAAGAATTATGAATTTCGAGTCGTCGTGGAACGCAAAACAAAGAGTGAAGCCTTCTGCCTGTCTGTGCCCGTGTTCGGGCGATCAGTGATGTTGGCGCTCGATAGCGCGAATGGAGTCTGTTGTGGAATCGAATGGTTTGAAAATCGACGGAGTTTTGAAAATTCGACGACAATCCGACAGACAGAACTCTCACTGCCGATTGGAAAGCCGTGCACGGTGTTCGGCCATGTCGAAGGAAATCACCTGCGAGTCGAACTCAATGGTAAAAAACTTTGGGATTTGGATATTCCCGAATCATTGACTGATCGTGCTTGGGACATGCGTCCTGCCTGGCTGACACCTGAAGAACGCCTGCAAATGTCTGCAGCAACCTGGTATTCGGGATTTGAAATCCTAGAGGCTCGATTCCGTTCACTCGATCAGAATTCTCCCGCGTTCCCTGCGATTAATCTCGCGGCCCTGAAAAAACCGGTAACAGGGCGACAAGGGAAGACATCCGCAACCGCTTCAGGCAGGCCAGAGAAAATGACGGCGAACGATCCTGATTCTTCGCTTGTCGGTGCGGGATCTCTGGCCACTGGCACGACGCCTGTCCCCAATGCCGCCGCGCAGGCGACAGCATTGAAGGAAATCCAAAAGGTCTATGCGACGGAATACGCCAAGTCCAAAAAAGATTCTGAAAAACTGCTGCTGGCCGGAAAGCTCGAAAAACTCGCTAACGACACCCACGATGATCTCGCCACGAAGTATGTCAGTTTTGAGGAGGCTCGCAGGCTTTATATTGACGTTGGCGATCTGAGTAAATTGTTGGAGCTGATCGATGCGATGGGCATTGACTTCAAGCTCAATACCTTTGAGCTGAAGGTCGCGACGCTGAAAGGCGTGGCCCCCAAATTGAAGGGGGTATTGCTGAATCGCATGTTTGCGGAACAAGCCCTGTCGCTGAGTGATCAATCGCTGCAGGCCGAGCAATATTCACAAGCTGGCGAACTGGCCGGGCTGGCGATCAAGGCTGCGACGCTGGCGAAAGACAAGACCCTGCAAACGGATGCGCAAGAGATCCGTAAAGAGGCGACCGCCTTATCTGAACAGGAAGAAGTCGTTCAAAAAGCGATCGAGACGCTGAAAACACAGCCGGACAATTCCGCGGCGCGACTGGTCCGAGGCCGGTGGCTGTGCTTCTCCAAGAAACAGTGGCCCGAAGGTCTGGCCGATTTGCAGGGGACGGATGACAAAGTCCTCAAGGAACTCGCGGCGAAAGATTTACGCGGGCCAACCGAAAAAGACATGCAGCAACTGGCGGCGGACTGGTTGGCCTATGCCAAGTCGGGAAAAGATCACAGCCAGGCGGAATTTGCCGAGCGATCGCTCTACTGGTACGCGAAGGCCCACGAGCAGGCCACGGGCTTGGCGAAAAAAGCCCTGGAACTGCCGATGGAAGAGGCGGTCAAAGTTCGAGACTGGGATTCTCCGCTGATTCCGCTGTTGAAACTGATCGATCAGAAAGCGTCCCAGAACAAGATCGCGAAGTCCGAGGAAAGCGCGTTCGAAGGAGGCGACACGTTCGAAGAGTTCCCGGCGAACAGGGGCATCTTAATCGGTTTCAATTGTTCGATTGGGCCTTATGATCGCTATCGAGTGATCGTGGGCATTCAGGCTGTGTATGCGACCAAACTGGGGACGCAGGCTGGTCCGTGGCATGGATTATCGAACGGAGAATTGATTGAAGTTCGAGCCAAAAGAGAATTTGCCGTCAGTGGAATTCGTGGCGAGACAGGCGGAGCGTTCGACATTCTCCAGGTTTCATTTTCGCGGATTACTCGCACCGGCCTGGACCTGAGCCGCACCTATTTGTCACCCGCGATAAATCTGCAACCTTCGATCAACTTGAAAGATGGCGGATGGAAACCGAAATTTACGGTCCCGCCCAACCGTCAGACAATCGTCGGGATCTTCGGGCACGCGGATACTTATCTCCGAGGTCTAGGAGTGATTTTCTCGCAATAAAGACCTCGGAAATTTCTCCTGATGATTATTGCGGTGAATTGGATCGATCCGCTCGCCAGTTGCTGCAATCCGGCCACGTACCGTCAACGGTTGAGTAAGCAACCTGCCTTGACGAAGAATGACCGCTGCAGCTGGCGAAGCGAGTTCGACCAAGCCTTCCGGGCACGTCACGCCGCTTCGGCTCGCCACGATTGGCAACAATCAAGACAATCTGTTCTAATTAAGGTCGCAGCAGGCTCGCGCTTCGGTATCTCCGTATGCATAGTGGGAGAATGACTCAACATGACAGAACCTGCGACGATTATTTGCCCGCACTGTGACAGTAGTCTGAAATTGAAGGACCGCGGAAAACTGGGCCAAAAGATCACTTGCCCCAAATGCAAGAAGCCCTTTAAGGCCGAGGAACGAATTGACGCAGAAGAGGAATTCGGAAGCCTCGACGAGATGGACTCGGAAGCGGCAGATGAAGAAGAATCGGGTTCTGCTCGTCGGAATGCGGGCAGACAGTCTGGTGGGGACAAAAAGAAAGGCAAGGGTAAAGGGAAAAGCCGGAGGAAATCGTCGGGAAACAATTTGCCGCTGATCATCGGCGGGGCGGTCGCGGTCGCACTGTTGATCGGAGTCGGACTGTTTCTCATTTTTCGGCGTGGCGGCGACGTGCCCGCCAATCCGGTCGCCGGCCCCGTCCCCGACGCCGTTGCCGCGCCAGTTGCCGCCCCTGTTGTCCCCGTCGTGCCAGCCCGCAAGAGTATCGATTTCTCGTGGCTGCCCCCGCAATCCGATGTGGTGGTCTATGTTCGACCCAGTGATTTATTGAAAGCCCCGTTCGTACAGTGGGCGATTGACACGACAGGCAGTCGCGATCAATTGAATCAAAGTCAGGAACAGCTGCGAAAGGAAATGGGCGCGGGACTCGATGATCTCGAAAGCATCACGATCGGGATCAAAAGCCTTGGTGATCTGACTGCAGGGGCGGCGGGGATCGCGTCGGGCGGTATGCCGGACCCATTCCAGGTTTTCGACGGACTTTCCAAACTGAGTGAGAAGGAAATCGTCGGAGTTGCTCGATTTTCAAAACCAGTGGATCTGACCAAGAATCCGCAATTCCAACAGATAACTGAAGCGGTCACACATCAAAGTGTCACCTATTATCGGGACAAATCTCTGAACGGCAAAACGCCGTCGAGCTTCACTTATTTCCCGACTCCGACACTCGCTGTGATCAGCGGCCGTGAAGACGTGCTGAAGGCATTGATTGATCGGCAAGGCAAGGCCGAACCTCGGCCTGAACTGGATATCATCGACCCCAGCCTGCACCTCGTAATCGCGACACTGGTTAAGCCCGAGTTTGCCGATAACCTGCCGGATGGGCCGCTGGGTAGCTCCAACCCTCGAGTGACATATAAAAAGGTGCAAAGCGGCTACGTCGGCATCAAGGCCACAGAAGGCTTGGAGCTGTCGATCACGCAACTCTGTCCCGACACAAAAACCGCGGAAGAGGTTCAATCGACGACTGATCTGGTGTTCGCCCAAAGTCTCAAAGAATACCGTGGAAACATGTCGGTCATGCCCAAAAACCTGGGCCAGCTTGGCGAAACTCTGCTCGCCAGCGCAAAAACATCACGCCGCGAGACGATCGTCGACACGGTTCTGACCCTGCCTGCGACTTCCCGAGACAATTTGACAGCCGCGCCCATGGAAGTGATCTCAGCGATGATGACAGCGGGCCCAAAGATGCACCCGCCCACTGCCATGAAAGGACAGAGCAAGATGGAGCATCGGGTCACTGAAATCGGACCGGACGGACCACGCGATTCGATTGAATCGAACCGATTTCGCGGAGCGCCTGTCGAAGGTAAAAAAGTGGACACCCTTCCGGGCGGGACGGAATGTCGAGCTTTTGGTGGCTGGTCGGACGATGCAGCACTGCCGCCAGAGGGCACTCCGAGGATGCGGTTAATGACAT
>JAQGHT010000534.1 GCA_028291565.1 Planctomycetaceae bacterium
TCTCGCCGTTGACACATTCGACGCACCAAGGGCCTCAAAACGCTGCTCCAAGTCGAATGTTGAGATGTCCGTCGCTTCATGCCGTGCATCTGAGAAGACTTCCGGTCTCGCGGCGCGAAATCGACTGCGAAGGCAACGGCAATTGTCGGGCGCGTCATAATCGTGCCAACCGCCTAATGCCTGTCCTTTGCTTCCGCGTGCTACGCTTCCGGCAGCGTCTTACGCAATAGTGGACGAACAAGCTGACGAACTTCCAGTGGCAGTCGAAACAGCGGGCGATCAGTCGGAACGTCAGATTTCAGAATCTCCAGAGAGACGTCCAGGCAAGCCAACGGGATCTGCAGATCCTCGCAGTCTTTGCCAACATCCTGCCAGACCTGATTCCATAGCTCAAGTTGAGAACCAGAGAAGTCTCCCTGATCGAGGAATTGAATCGACTGGGTTACTCCCTGTCCTAGTTTTTCCGCAACGCCATATTGAATATAGAGCGGTGCGATCGCCCCGACGTAATCCGCCCATTCCGATGGTCCCCGATTGAGAATCATCGATAGCAAATCATGGGGCGTTCCTCCATAAAAAACCGATTTTCTATCTCCATTTTCAAACGCTGTCGTCAAAGCCGCTACGATCTGCGGCAAAGGACAGATGGCAACCATCGGTTCGGGAACGGCAAACAATGCTCTTGTTCGATCTTCAGAAACCGCATTCGAAACAGTGAGTGCCAATTCAAAATCGCCGAGGCTGGCCTGCCAGTTTCTGTTTTGCCAATGCGCTACGCCGCGATTGAAAAGTGCGTTTGCCTTTTGATCGACGGGCGCATCGGGCGTCTCGATCACAGTAGTGTAATCAACGAGCGCCGCTTGCATGTCACCCAGCCGGCGGTAGGTCACGCCGCGATTAACAAGTGCTCTTGCCTTTTGATCGATGGATGCATCGGGCATCCCGATCACGGTGGTGTAATCCGCGAGTGCGGCCTGCATGTCACCCAATCGGCGGTAGGTCACGCCGCGATTAAAAAGTGCGTTTGCCTGTTGATCGCCGGTTGCTTCGGGCATCTCGATCACGGTGGTGTAATCTGCTAGTGCCGCTTGTGTGTCACCCACTTGGCTGTAGGTCACGCCGCGATTGAAAAGCGCTCTAGCCTTTTGATTGACGGGTACATTGGGCATTTCGATCACGGAAGTGTAATCCGCGAGTTCCGCTTGCGTGTCACCCAACCGGCCGTAGGTCACGCCACGATTGACAAGTGCGTTTGCCTGTTGATCGACGGGTGCTTCGGACATCTCGATCACGGTGGTGTAATTCTCGAGTTCCGCTTGCGTGTCACCCATCTGGCCGTAAGTCGCGCCGCGGTTGACAAGTGCGTTTGACTTTTGAACAGCGGATAGATCGGTTTGATTGATGATCTCCGTTAATGCTGCAAGTGCCGAATTCCAATCAGACATGTTCCTCGATGCCGATGCTCGGTAAAACAACCCCGCGTTTGGATCAGACACCGATAGCTCATCAGCCAGGGTGATCGCTTGATGATAATCCCCAGCCTCCATCTTCTGGTCGATTTCTCCCGTCAATTTCAAGTTGATGATCGCCTCGAAGGAATCGTCGCTCTGTAATGCGACTTTGCAGTATTCTGCGGAACGTGAACGATTACTGACCAACTTGAGTGACGACTGCAGTTTCTCTTCGGGAAACCAGGCCTTCAGGAATCGAGTGACAAGTTTTAAGGGACGACCACGCTGGTTTTTGACTTCCAGGCTCAACCGCATCAGCGGTTCAGCCATGTCGTAGTACGATTCCTTTCCGCGTTTTTCACTTCTGACGAATCCTTTGGTTTTGAGCTGACCTAACTGCTTGGAACAGTTACCTTCTGCAATAAAGGTTTCTTCCGCGATTTCTTTGACAGTCAGGGCCCCTTCCGCATCGCATAGGCACTGAACCAGTTGTCGTTGCTGATCAGGCAGAGACCTCATCCGCTCCTGAAAATAAGGCGTCATTTCTTCAGCCAGTGTCTCGAACGCTGCGACCAGATCGTCTAAAGTCTCCCTGGTCAGAAACTCCGCCAGTAAGACATACATGCGATAGTTTCCACCAGCCAGATGATGGAGGGCCCGAATGCGATAGCGGGCCTGGTTCGAGTTCAGGAATTGAATCAGATCCGTTTTCTGTTGTTCTACTGCAATCTTGCGAATCAATTGCTGTGCGTCGTCCACCGTCAATGGTTCGAGGTGATGCGTGTCGAAAAAACCAAAGAACGCCTCCTTGCGACTGGAGACTCCAGCAAACAATTGCTGGGTCGTGGCCAATGTGGCAATGCGGCGCGTCTCCTGAAGGAAGGCTCGCAGCTTCTTTTGCCCCGTATCTCCAAGGCTGTCGAACGTCTGATCCAGGTTCTCCGTGATGAGCAATAAATGACGATGTTGAAGGTGCTTGATGACGGAATTCAGCACGGCCAAAGCGGCATCGTCGTGTGGCAGCCCACGTACAGGCGACTTGAAATCGGCAGGGAACTCATCCGGGTATTCTTCAGCCAGCGACTTCGCAATCGCGAAGGCAAAGTGAATTAAACCAGAGAAAATATCGTCCTCTCCCAGCCATGCGATTCGCATCGCGTCCGACAATTCTTGCTTCCGCTTCAGCTCCCAAACTGCCAGAGTCACCAGGTGGGTCTTGCCACTGCCGCGCGGACCAACGAGCAAGATATGATGCTTATCCCCCGTCGTCATGCTCGCTGATAGCCGAACCACAATCTGATTCAGCAATCCCTCGCGCTGCACAAAGATCCGCTTCAAAAGCAGGGGATCCATGTTGCTGGGCGTGTAGGCAGAGACCAGTTTCTGTTTGATCAAGATTCCAACCCCTGTGCCATTTTCCACCAGCGCTTAATTAATGGGAAGCGGAACGTGTACCGCTTCTGCGTATCGCTCATGAGGTAGTGATCCTGCCCCAGCGATCTCAACATCTGTACAACGACCTGGCGGTCGGTCAGCGCCAATTGACTGCGGATCATCGACCAGACGTCGTCAATCGACTGTGGCTCGTCGTTCACTGCAAAATGGTCGAGAATGCAGCGAGCGATTGCGGCTTCTGGTATCGATCTGCCGTTCGTATCGTCCACACTCCTTCGATAGTAGATCTCCAGCCGACTCCGAAAGTGTTCCATCTCCCACGGATCGCGATCGCTGGTCAGTTGTTCCAACACGGTCGAGTCGACGTCATGCAATGTGATCGGGCGCCCCAGCAATCCGAGCTGCCCGATGATTCGCTCCATGTAGAATGGCACATTGCTTGTCTGGGCAATCAGACGTTTGGCAATATCCTGATCCGTATTGGCAAACTTAACCTGTTCGGCTTTCAGCAGCTGACTTGCCAGTTGCAGTGCATCACGATCTTCTAACGGGTGAATCTCAATAGACAGCATGTTATTGACGGGCTCAGCCGCCAGCTTCGCCTGTCTTAAATCCCGTAGGACATGATGCAGTCCCACGGATCCTGCGAAGATCATCCTCAGATTTGGGCAACGTTGTCGAAGTGCACGTAAGGTGTCCAGCAACGTGAGCGCTTCATGAGGTTTTACGGCCTTAGACGAGACCTCCTCAATCTTCTGCAACATGTACGGCAACTCGTCAAACATCAGCAAGATCAGTCGGTCCGAGCGATTCTGGCAAAATCCTTCAATGGCCTTTTCAAGAGTTGCCTGCCAGCCAAGTTTGTTCTTCTCAGGCAACTTGATGACGCCACCGATTTCGACTCCGCCGACTCCCTCCCAAAAGCTGCTAAACCAGCCCTTGGCTGATTCAGTTTTTGTCAGGTGTGGGCGAATCCGATTCAGCAGCAGCTCGGTCAGAGCGTCGCATGAATCGATCCCTTCGACTTCAAGGAACAGCACATCGAAACCATCGGCCGGTTCCACCGCCATTTTCGTCATGACTGTCGTTTTCCCGACACGACGTTCGGCGGTGAATCGGAGAGACCCTTGCTCTGCGGGCATTCGCAGCCGAGACCAGATGCGTCTGATCAACTCGTCTCGTCCAACCACATTTTTCGGATCAATCTGCATTCCCATGAGTAACGCTCCACTCCACAGAAACATCGTGCGACGATTGCATCGTACGATATTTCCATCGCACGTCAATGCGTAAATCGCAAAATCGAGCACATTTTCTGCATCGACGCTTATCCCGCCGGCACAGGGCAGCGAACAGTGCCCACTGCGAGGTTCATGACTGCAAACTACTATTGGGTCACAAGTTAGTTAAATAGCTGCTTATTGCAATGGTCGTAATCTGCGGGCAGAAAAATATCAAAAGCAAAAGTCCGACATATGTGTCTTGCTAACATCCGACCGTCATTCCGTTTTATCGCTCCATCTCTCGGTGCGTGCGACATGCATTTCTGTGTCGGGAGGAAAATGCACATCGGAAGCTTTGGATTGAAGAACGGCTCCATGAGCTGACTGCGATCTTTGAGATTGATGCACCCGAAATGCCTCTTTTTCCCAGCCAACGGTGGAACTGGTATTCGAGTCAAGAATTCTCGACGAAAAAAGCGTTAACCAAGGCCATTCCGCCGTATGGACAAAACCACAAATTTCGGTCTTTTGGGACCTCGTTCAACAACGACTTGAAGATGAAATGGAGGCGTTGTCCGTAGTCAGCATCAGAAGCGCGAACAGCAGTGATGCAGTCGTGCTGGCGAATCTGGGACGGCAGACGTTTCACGAAACATTCGCGGCTCAGAACAAGCCGGGAGACATGGACGACTATATCAATGATTCATTCATGATCGAGCAACTGAACGCGCAGCTTGCCGAACCGGTGGAGCACACCTTTTTGTTCCGCACTCTGATTCGAGTTGGAAATTCGTTTTGAAGTCCCCATGCGATCGGTGTCACATCACGGGTGAACTAACTGGCTGATTTCACTGTCTGTCAACTTTCGATCAAAGATCAACGTCCGGCCGATCAAACCGCGATAATAGGCATCGTGAAAATAGAAGATCTCTGAACCCAGAATCATCGACCAGACAATCGGCGAATCCGCTGGGAATTTCTTGGTTGTCCCTGCTCCCACGGGCTTCCCATCCTGGTACAAACGGATGTGCCATTGGCCATTCGACGGTTCCGCAGTCAGTGCCACGTGAACCCAGTTGTCTGCCGCGATCTTGGTTTCGGAAGTGATCACATCGTTGACGTTGATTCTTGCTTCCAATTGATACGGCGCCTGTTGGCCTCGTAAACTAAGGATGAATCGCCGACCACCATATCCAATCACATCTCCCTTTCCAGAATGTTCACTCTTTCCCATTTCTGGTGCCGGCTTGATCCATGCGGCCAGCGTTAAGCCCTGCATCGGACTGCCACCACCGTGAAATCCCGCCAGAGCGATTGGCAGTGTATTCCGGCCGGCATAACTGGGATGTGACAGATAATGACGATTCAGTCCGCTATCCAGACGGTAGTCTTTCCGTCCTGTTTGATTGTCCGCAAATCTCAACGCGGGGCGGCCAGAGTCTACGACCCAATCCAGGTTTGCCAGGTCCAGATGTCCCAAGGGGCTTGCCGCATAGTTCAAGACGAAGTTGCCTTTGCCTTCCTCCATCCGATAATCGGCAATCGCTCCGGCAGGAGCGTTCCCATAAACAGGGGGCACAGTGGTTGGTTTTGGCAAGATCTTGGACGGAATCGCTTCCCCATCATTTAACCGGCGAAATTCAACATCGGTCACCAACATCTCCCCCGTCCCACTGTTTCCAAATGCAACGGCCAGAGAACCCGCGTCCTCTGGAATTTCAAAGACAAATCCTGCTCGCTTCCAGTCAAAGCTTCCATTTCCCCAATAGTGCTTCACCTGGGCCAGAAGCTTATTGGTTTTGGCCTGAGCCGCTTCCAATTCCAAACGTCCGCCTGGACCAAAGGCATTGATCGACTTGACCAGGGCAGTGACGACGTAACGTCCTTTGGTGAGTGTGCCAGGGACCGGCAAGTTCGCCTTTCCAAAAGAGGCTGGACCGAGTTTCATCGCGAAGCCGCTGCCGGCGCCACAATTCTTTTCCAACTCATAAGTCGGTCGCTGGTTGTGACCGGTCATGAAGGGAGTACGTCCATAAACCCACGATTCACTCAGCGGGCTGAACTGGCTGAATGTCAGTTTCGGCCACTCATCTGCAAAGATGTAATGGTGATTCGGATCGAGAGTCGGTGAGTCGTAAATCTTGGATTGCTTGAAGAGTTCTGCGGCCTCGGCTGCCGGATATCCTGTATAGCGATAGCGGACCCGCAACTGAGTTCCTGGCACCGCGGTTTCTGGTTCGAAACTGACGCCGGTATCGTAGAACGCAGCACACACCGCTGTATTGAGCTTCCGTTGCATGCTTTTCGACGCATCCTTCGGATCACGATTGGCATTCGGCTTGATGTCGTATTCGACCGCCGGAGCGATCTGCATTTGCTCACCGTGCCGGCCGTACCAGACTCGAACACCGTGATATGTTTCCAGGTCATTTTGCGGTCCGGGATCAATCGGATAAACGGGACGATGGTAGAGGTTTCCATTATGACGTCGGGCAATCAGGTATTGCCAACGGAATGGATCCAGAGGTGTGTGATGTTCAAAATCAAAACCATATCGAAAATGAAATGGCTCTCCCGCCAGGACCTCGAGTTGACTGTCGACGTCATAGGTATAAGTGCCACGCACGGGATCAAAGCCGACCGCTAGTTTGCTTTGAGTCGTAAACCGATCCTTGACGTTTCGTGCGGACCAGTTTACGGACAGCGTTGCACCCCCACCGTTGACAACCGGCTCGGTCCATCGGCTGGCGGCCTCTGGAAACGCACCCTGGTTTTCCAGTCCCCAGTGCGAATCAAACAACAATTGAGGCTTATATCCCGGCTTCAGTTTCGCAAAGCAGCTTGGATCAGCACCGTGGTGCAGCTGCAAAATTGGCTCATCCCCATCAAAAACCCACTGTCGATCCCCCAGCCATTTCCGAACGGACAAATTCAGAGTATGTGGCTTTGCCGCTGTCAGTTTGATGGCCGGTGCAGCAAGCCGATCCAATTTGACATTCTCGAACAGGACCTTTCCCAAACTGCTGGCCGCAATCCCCACATGCCCCGTCGTCAGCGGCAAAAACTCATCCTGGTAACGGATCAGTTCACGATCGTCGACTCGAACGACAATCTCATTTCCTTGAACGCGAACGACAACCTGAACCGGTTGATTCTGCTTCACTTGGCAGGGGACCACTCTGAGATATCCCCCGTCTGGATATTTGACGAGTGCCACTTCCTGATATTTATGGGAGACTTGAACTCGATAGCCGCTGTTGTTCCCCGTTCTGACGAGCAGGCCTGCCTCATAGCCTTGATCGCCGAAGTCGCTCGGAGGCCAGGCGGACCAGCTGGATCCAAAGAAATCAAACTGCCGGGCGGGTTCCTGAACGGTAATCCGTGCGGAAAACTCGACGTTTTCACTCTCACCCGGCGATTGCAAAGAGATCCATTTGGCGGATGATAACGTCGCACGGCCATCGACAATCGTCGCACCTGTGCCGTCTTTGGGTGCCACCTGCCACTGGGTAAGATCCTGGGCCGGGCAAACGTTTAAAGAAAGCAGAGCCGCAAAGAGAATCGCTATCGTTTGAGCGAGAATGAGCTGAACAGAATGCCGATTCATAGTGACTCCAAGGCTGTATCACGGTGCAAATCGAAGCTACGCGATCCTAACGAGCGAAACAATTCGAAGCAATCTTTTTATATAATGCGCTTTCCTTGAGAGAAAAGGAAAGGACTGGACAGGCATCTGAGCCTAGACACGTCCGGGCAAGCAGAGTCTCTCGTCAACCGTTCCCAGCATTCTAACTCGGCTGCAGATTGATACCGCAGGCTGGATAGCGACGTCAGAAAAATTGCAGGGCGCAGTGAAGCGGGTCGGCACCTATTTCGGCGGCGACCAGTCGACCGAATGTCAGAAGAGTTCGATCAGTGGCCGACCTTCGACTAATCGATGCGGACGGTCGAGTTGATCGTGAATCAACGAGTCGGGTGAGATTCCCAAGGCGTGATACATCGTGGCCAGCATGTCTTCCGGCGAGACGGGATTCGCCTTCGGATATGCGGCTTCCGCGTCACTGGCTCCGTAAACCTGCCCGCCGCGAATGCCGCCTCCCGCGAGAACCGCCGACTGGCATGCTCCCCAGTGATCACGCCCGTTGGCCTTGTTCAATTTCGGAGTCCGGCCGAATTCACCGTACATGGCGACCAGCGTTTCATCCAGTAAGCCTGTGTTACTCAAGTCCTCCATCAAAGCGGAATAGCCTTGATCCAGCGATGGTAAACAGTAGACTTGCTGCAACATCTCGGTGCCGTTCTTGCCTTCGAACGGTCCGTGATTGTCCCAGACGTTGGCGACATTGCCCCCTTTTTGAATATACATCCATGAGATCGTGACCAGCCGAACTCCGGCTTCAACCAGGCGACGCGCCATGAGGATCGCTTCACCCCACTCGTTGCGTCCGTAACGATCGCGGACCTTGGGGTCTTCGCTGTTGATGTTGAACGCGGCCTTCGCTCGCGATGATGAGAGCATACTGACGGCTTGCTCGCGAAAGCTGTCCATACTTTGTGCGTGACGGACAGTCTGGAATCGTCGGTCCTGTTCCTCAATCAGCTGCAACAGCCCCTGTCGAGCCTGCACGCGCGCCATTTGTAGACCATCCGGAAGCGTCAAGGAATGTGTTGGAGACTCTTTCGTTTCTCCAGCATTTTCAGTTTCCATCGGATCGTTCTTGGCCCCCAGGAAGCCCGCATATGTTCCAGAGTAGGTGACTCCATCATGGCCGATCGGTCGGGGAATGGTGACACAGCCCGGCATGTTGTCGGTTGTCAGGAACGATGAGACCACAGAACCGACTGTGGGAAAGTCTGAACGATTGCGGGCGTTCCGGGGCATGACCTTCGTGGGATCCGTCTTCCCCGTCAACGTACGGTAGACCGATGGCTCGTGAATATTGCTGTCGTGCGTGAACGAACGAATGATTGCAGTTTTGTCCGTGTGCCGTGCAAATAAGGGCATCTGATCGCAAACCGAGATGCCCGGGACGACAGTCGAGATCGATTTGAACTGGCTGCGGACACCTTCCGGAGCATCGGGTTTCATGTCCCACATATCCTGTTGCGGCGGTCCGCCCCACAGATAGATGAGAATGCAAGACTTTGCTTGACCGTCTGATTTCAAGAGTTGATGTTGTCGACGTTCGGCGGAAAAGGCATTCTCAGTCCGCAATAAGCCCGGCAGTGTGAGTGCCCCCGCGCCGATTTGCCCCAATCTGAGCATCGCGTCTCGTCGGTGCAACATGTCGCACATCCCATTGTTTTTCAGAGCCGTCACTTGTGATGAAATCACCCACACAAATAAGGTAACGTTTATAAGTCAAGACGGCAAGGTGATTACTTCATTGTCAGGCCCCACGAGACATGTCAGAGTGCCGGGCAAACATCGGTGGACTCGAGGGGACCGTTGCCACTCCTCTCGTTTTGATGTGAGCGTCGCTGGATGGCACTGACGAAATGTGCGGCTTCGGGTGCCATTCTACGCCGTTAACCCTTTTGCAACGTCAGCCAAAAAAAGAAGTTTTAGCCACAGATTCACACAGATGAAACACGGATTTCCATATAAGATCTCGGTGAAGTAGGATGGACATTCCTGTCCGTCACACGCTCCGTCCCGTTAACCAACTTCCGATGTAGAACGATCAATCTGGAATGACTGCAGCATCGCTGGGGGACGTCAAATGGTTCAAATCAAATCCATTCTCCTACTCACCTCGGTTCCCAGCGTATTGAAAAAATCTGTGTTTCATCTGTGTGGATCTGTGGCTAAATCCACATTTTGTCAGCCATTGAAAAGGGTTAACGGCGTAGGATGCCATTGGCACTGTCAGCACTATCGGATCGGTTTAATCACAAAAAGCCATTTGCACGTTCGTGGTCCTTACGACTGACGCGATGGCGAAGCCAGCGGCACCCAATTCACTTCTCGTCCGCCGGAGACTCCAGATCAGGCGTCAGGGCCTCCGGCGGACGCCTGATCTAAAACTCACTTTAGTCTCAGCAGGAATTTGTCACCATCCCGGCAAACCCAAATTGCCCTAACTATCGTGGCTTGAATCTGGCGAATTGAAGCGGATCCGTCTATAATGCTGCGTCATTTTTTGTTTTGTACGGGCCTGTACAATC
>JAQGHT010000542.1 GCA_028291565.1 Planctomycetaceae bacterium
GATGGCAGTCGGACTGCCCAAGGACGCGTTTCTGATCGTCACAGAGATCGACGGACCAACCGTTTTGGTCGATGCGCGGGCCACAGCAGTGGCTGGGTTGCTCAACGACGCCGGCGCGTCGAGCGTCGAATACAGCGATGACGAAACGACGCGGAAAGGACTTTGGAAAGCGCGAAAGGTCGCGGGCGGTTTGATGGGCCAGATCAGTCCGGACTTCCTGGTTCAAGACGCGGTGATTCCCAAGCGAGCCCTCGCGGAATTGCTGCAACTGGTGTACGACGAAGCCGACGCAGCGGGACTTCCGGCGGTCAATGTCTTCCACGCGGGCGACGGCAATCTGCACCCCAACTTTCTCTTTGATTCACGGAAGCCCGGTGAGATCGAAAAGGTTGAAGCGATCAGTAAGCGCCTGATGCAGCGCGTCGTCGATGTCGGCGGAACGTTGTCGGGCGAGCACGGCATCGGCAATGACAAGACGGCCTACATGTCGTTCATTTTTGACGAGCATACTTTGCGATTACAACTGGCCGTGCCACATGTCTTCAATCCACAGCATCAATTAAATCCACTGAAAGTGTTCGCGTCCCGCAGGTTTGAAGACCTTAGAAACGGCACCTCGAGCGTCGCACATGACTCACCTCAAAAGAATCGTCCAGACGGACCAGAGGTCCATCCTACAAATCCTACGAAGCCCACAACTCCCAGATTGTTTGAGCCCTTCTTTGATCCGATCGACGGTGTGATGTGTGGCCCTGCAACGATGACAGCTGCCGATCTTGAACCATTGGTTGCGACGCACGGGTTCCGCTTTCCGTTGCTCCTCGACCAGCATTTACCCCTCTGCGAACAGGTGCAGGCCAGCGGCTTCGCGTCGGCTTCGTCGCGGTTCGGACCCTACTGTGACAACATTATGGGGATGAACTGGAAGCTGCCCAGCGGCCGTATCGTCCGTATTGGCGAACGTGTCGTGAAGTCGACCACCGGCTATGACCTGTTGCGTTTCCTGTTGCACTCGAGTGGACGGTTTGGCGAGCCCGTCGACTTTGTATTGCGGCTACGTCCAGATTGTGGAACACGTGGCATTTTCTCGCTGACGGGCACTGACGAGGCTGTTTCGCAGGCTGCGGCAGCATTGCTCGCCACGTGCTGGATTCATTGGTTCGACGCAGTCGATGTTCTGTTCGAGAGCGTATCGGATTCCAAAACGGAAAACTGCCGTCTGCGGATCGCGCTGAATTGCCCGGCACATGAATGGCCGGTCTATGCAGAGTTCTTGATGTCATTCGCGACGACGCACGGCCTCTCGCTGAATTCCGATTCCACGGCGTCCCTCAGGCCAGACGGCTGCCCCGACTTCGCGCTGAAGACGACGCCCGCTCGCGCCTTACCACTGGCTCGCGAGATTGTTGCCGGGCATGCAGTCACGTGCGTTGTGTTGTGCTACAACGGCGTCGTACACGGCTATCTCAAACAACCTGCAACAGACGTCCAATCGCAGATCACCAACATCATCCAGCGTTACTCGCCAGCCCTGCACGAAGTCGGTGGAGACTGGCAGTCACGACACATCCCCAGCCAGACTCCAACGGGTGTCGAAGCAGAATGGCTGAAGCAATTGGGACAGGAGTTCGCATCGGTATGACCGCCCCTCATTCAGGTTCCCCTTCTCCTGTTCTCCCTTCCGCTTCAAAAGCGTGCCCGTCGCCGCACGGCGAACGAGACTTGTTGACGAGTTGTGTGCATTGTGGATTTTGTCTTGAAGTATGTCCGACCTATCAACTGTCGGGTGACGAAAACAATTCGCCGCGTGGTCGGCTGCGATTATGGCGTGAGGAGGCAGAAGGCCGGCTCGAACTCGATCCGTGGACCGCGACCTATACGCAGGATTGCGTGGGTTGCCTGGCTTGCGAATCGGCCTGTCCCGCGAATGTTCCCTATGGAGAAATCCTGGAACAAACGCGTCATGCACATGTGGCCGCGGGACGAACTCGAACGCCGCTGAAGCTGCGTCTTGCGGCAGCGCTGGCAGCGCGACCATGGCTGTTCAATCTCGCAATGTTCCCCATGCGCCTCCTGCGTCGGTGGGGCGTGCTGCCACATCGTTTCCTGTTCTCCGGGCGCCCTGCTCTGACGCAATCGACAGCGAGCTACGCCGAGCAACTGATGCAACAGCATCGCCCGACTGGCCCGCGAGTCGCACTGCTCACAGGTTGTCTGATGGAAGCGATGTTTCGTGAGATCAATTTCGCGACTGTGCGCGTGCTGATCGAAAACAATGTGCAAATCGTTGTGCCACGTGAGCAAGGCTGTTGCGGTGCAATGCAGGAGCACCTCGGGCTAGATGGCGTCGATCAATTGCGAGAACACAATCGCAATACGTTTAAATCGCTCGACGTCGAAGCGGTCGTCTGCAATTCATCAGGCTGCGGCCTGGCGCTCAGTAAGGCGCTGCGCGACAATGTGCCAGTCCGTGATGTCCTCGACTTTCTGGGTGGATTGAACCTCGTTCGACGCGAACGAAATGCGGCCGCGGAAACCACCCGAGTCTATGTCGATCTTCCCTGTCATCTGGTTCACGGTCAGAAGCTGGCCGGCATTCCCAAGTCGGTACTCGACGCAACCGGCTACCACTGGGAGCTGGCGCCTCAAGCCCGCGACTGCTGTGGATCGGGTGGCGTTTACAATCTGCAGCAACCAGAAAACGCCCGCGAAATCCTCGCGCGTAAGTCGGCCTTCCTCAACGATGCCGCCGGCGCCCCAGTCATTCTGGCAACCAGCAACCACGTCTGCATGATGCAATGGAACTCAGCCAAAGCCAGCGGACTGGTTAAACGACCGTATACGGTGCGCCACGTGATCCAGTTGCTCGACCCAGAACAGTCGGAGCAAGAGAGATAGCGCTGTAAATCGGGAGTAGTTAGTAAACTTTTCGCCCATCTCCCGCCACCGGGCTTGCCCCGGTGGGTCCACGGCCTATGCACTACCCTTTTCCAGGATTCAAGTAGTGCAAAGCCCGTTGAACCACCCCGGCACGCGGGGGGTGGCGGGGGATTCGCGAATTGTCTCCGATTTTTGCTGGCCAAATCTGAAGTTTGAACATGCGGCTCCGGCCGCAAGTCCATCATTTTCCAGAGGCAGCAGGCCGTATCACTTGAGGAATTCCCTCTCGTTTCAAAGTCGACTCCTTTGTCGAGATCATCAGAAATGACAGTTTGTCAGCCAGTTGCGATTCTTTTTCCGATTTGATTTCCGGCAATGGAATGAGTACCGCTTCTCCTTCCCGGATGGAACCAAGAAACTGGTACCCCAAATTGCCACACAAACGGCCGGAGATGTTCAGCTTCGTGATCAAGGCTTTCGAATCCCGCCCAAATTCCCTACATGTGCTGACCTTGAGAAACTCAGCGGCCTCGACGGAGGCATCTTCGAATAATGCCTTCTGCATCGTCAGAGTGTGCGCGATCTCGCAATCCTTGCGACTGGTCACACTCTTCAGCAGGAACGCCGCCTGAGCTACGGTCAGCAGTTTGCCCTGAAGTCTCGTCTGTGTCGAATGGTCGCTCGATTTCGTAGCAGGATCCTGAGAATCCAAATTTTCATAGACTTCACCAAGAATTGTGGCAAATAGGACCAAACAATGAATGCTGGGAATTGCCTGGATCAATCCAATGCGCAGGAGCACTTCACTCAGCGACTTCTTTTCGGGTGTCAGAGACACGCGCCGGAAATTCTCGAGTTTGAGTGCCCGTCGAGCATCAAATTCGACTTGGCTCAACCTGAGGTCCTGGGGCGTGACACTGAAGCCGGCGGCAACCAGCCCTTGCGGTACCCCGCGGATAATTCGGAATTCGATTTCCGACAGTCCAAACTCCAAGTGCGGCTCCACGGTGGATGAAACCTGCTGAATGGGTGCCGGTGCTGCAGTCGGACTCTCGACACCGCCGACAGGAATTTTGTTGACTACGGCATGAACGCCAGGCACCAGTCTCGCAACGTTTCCTGCAAGGTCTCGTTGTTCGGCTGTATTCACTCGCCCAAGCACTATCACCTCTCCCGCACGGCTTCGATTTGAATACCATATCCAATCAACTTTGATTTGCGGATTGCTTTTGCGACTCGTTGCGCGAGCGCCTGATTGACTTCTTTAGCGTTTGTAGTTTGATTGATTCTGAGCAGCTGACCGTCCGGCACCGTAATCGTGGAGTCCAGGCTCCTCACCGAATCTGGAACGGGCGAGATCTCATCTTTTTTGGCCGCCACTGGTATCAGGCCCGGAACACTCGCACTTTTACTGGCAAATAGTGCATAGTCCAACATTAACAAGGCGATGGGATCAGACGGGTCTTTCAACAGAAACTCTCGAGCTAGCGTTTCCGCCTGGACCAATTCTCCACGGCCAATCAGTTCACAAAATGCCTGCACATCTACGATCCGCTTTTCGGTCGCGGTCGCTTCATTCGCAGAGAGTGGTAGGCCACTGGCTATTGTCAAAGCAGCGACGCACGCGATCAGGCAGAAAACACGTATCATACGACATCCCTTTCCCGATATGAATCTGAATATCCTGGTAGTTGAAGTCGTGCAACTTCGGGCGAGCGTCTGGAAACGTCTAAAGACTCACGACTTCAGCCACCAATGGAATGACACGGTTGTAAGGCGCTCCGATGTCTGACGAGTATCCAAAATCGGAATCGTCACAGTGCATGAGAAAACAGTGCGACAATTCGGTTCCGTTCCCGCCAACTATTCGGCTGCCGGACCGACAGATTTCCGCCAACCTAGCAACAGTATACCGGCAAGAGAATGATGCCCCAAGACGAGAATTGAGACCGGGCCACCGAGAGCGTACAGCACCGATTTTTGCGACTTGGATCTTTACGAATTGGAATGCTTCGGGTCGGCACCGACTCCCGGGTCAGTCCGCGACGGATTGAAATAACTCTCGAGAATAGTCACGCGTTCGTTGCTGAGGCCTGGCTGGAAAGACAATCCCTTCGTGCTCCAGGAGCGATTGTTTGCGCTCAAGGCCTCCGCCATATCCTGTCAGGCCCATGTCGGATCCGACAACTCGGTGGCAGGGCACGACGATGCCAATTGGATTTGACCCATTGGCCAAGCCCACCGCCCGGCAGGCCTTGGGTCGACCGATACGCGCGGCAATCGTCGCATAGGACACTGTCGTTCCCGCAGGAATGCCTCGCAAAGCCGCCCAGACTTCTTTTTGAAACAGAGTGCCGTTTGTCGCCACCGGCAAGTTGTCAACGGCCTGAAGGTCCCCGGCGAAATATTCGGCCAACTTCGAAACTGCCCCGCCTGGATTCCGCGCGGAATGCAGCGTGTACTGGCCGTAATGGCGAGTCAGGAGACGTTGCATTCGAGGCTCATAACCTTCGAAATCAACCGCTCGCAAATTGATTCCGTCCGAGACCACATAAATCACGCCTACCGGAGACACCAGCTCATCTTGATACAGATCCATGATATCCTGCTTCCTTTTCAGATTCGTAGTAGCCTATCTCGCCCGAGATTGGGACGGTTGACGCAATCACCACCCGCAAACACCCAAGGTCTGGCGACTTTGGCTACAAATCACCCAATCTCACCGGAATTTGCGGTGGTCAATTCAAACGCCGCCCAATGAATGCCATAGTAATACGGCGGCGTAGCTACGCCAGGGCCGCCAACGGTCTGCCCTGATGCGCAATTCAGCTCGGGAGAGGCCCGTTGCCTTCAATAGCCCGAGATCCTCAACGGGGAATGCGTCTGGCCAGCCGACGGCTCGCATCAACAAATACTCAGCCGTCCAGGCTCCGATTCCAGGAAGTGCGAGTAAACCGGCTCGAACCCGATCCGGATCGGCGCCTGGTTCCAGCCGGATCTGACCATTTGCGACGGCGACCGCAAAACACTTCACTGTTTCCGCGCGCCGAGTCGTCAATCCCAGACCTTGAAGTTCGACGACACTTGCGGCCGCCAGCGACTCAGGAAATGGAAAGGCAGTGGTCAGTGAGCCATACGGAGTCGCACAGGCCAGCCCAAATCGGGCGGCAAACCGCCCCGCCACTGTTGTCGCGGCCCGAACACTGACCTGTTGACCGAGAATGGCTCGAACACCACACTCGAACCCGTCAAACGCGCCTGGTACTCGCGGTCCCGGCAATCGGTCAAAAAGAGGGGCCAGCAGAGGATCTGCACCCAGACGCTCGGCGACCGCCACCGGATCGGCCCGAACATCAAGCATGGCTTTCAGGCGCGACAACACAGACGCTAAAACAGGCCCCAGCCCAGTCGAGACAAAAACTTGCACAGTGTGGTCCCTGCGTCCGGGGCCGACCGCCACCCATCCGGTCCGATGACCGACGACAGCCGTTCGACGGTACCAACCATCGGCCACCTGTTCGACCCCAGGAGTCGCCCTGGCGGCCCAGAACGCGAGTAATGGATTCAGGTCGAACGGCGGTCGGACAGCCAGATTAAAACTGTAAACGTCGTTCAGATTGCCTTGCGCCGCGTCCGCTGACTTTCGCAGTGACGTTGGAGTCAATCGATAGCGTTCCTTGAACGCCGCGTTGAACCGCCGCAAACTCTCAAAACCGGCCGAGAATGCCGCCTCTGTGATTGTCATGTCCGTGTCGGTGAGGAGTTGCTTCGCCAGAAGCAACCGTTGAGTCTGCGCTAAGTCAATGGGGCTCAGCCCGGCCTCCTGGCGGATGGATCGCCGTAAATGCCGGGCGGTGACGCCGAATTCGGCGGCGAGTTCGTCGAGGCTCAAACCTGACAGCGCACCATCCTCAATACGTCGGATGGCCAGAGCCGCCAAACGAGGAACCGCATCGACCGGTGCGGACGAGCCCGGCGCCAATTCTGGGCGGCATCGGAGGCATGGTCGAAAGCCTGCGGCCTCGGCCGCAGCAGCCGTGCGGTAAAATGTACAGTTCTCAAATCGCGGTGGGCGAACCGTGCAGATTGGACGACAGTAGATGCGGGTTGAGCTCACTCCCACAAACATCCGCCCGTCAAATCTGCGGTCACGAGTCAGCACCGCCTCATAGAGAGCTCTCGGGCCGATATCGAATATTGTCGTACTGGCGCGCTCTTGTTCTGGTAGTTGCAGCGGATCGATTAGGCGGTCAAGTCGAATCGCTGAACCACCTCCAAGTCCCTGAGGTCCGGAACGGGCCATCTTTCCGATTGCACGACTTCGAGAAGGTAATCCACTCCCATCCATACGATTTCCTTCAATGCCTCAACAGAACATTCAGAACCCCTTTTGCAAAATGAATATTAGCATATTGACTGACAATTGCTCGCCGTTTTCGGACGTCGAGTTTTACGCCCCGCTCAGCCACTCAGAACGGACGCAGCTTGCCCATCGGTCCCTCGGAAACGGCACCATTGTCACATTTCCAAATTGCCCTAACACCGTGCCCTGGCACTTTCCGCAAAAGCCTTGACAAAACAATCGCGAGCTGTATACAGTATATCTTTCACGACCTCTGTCGGTTTCACCTTACAGGAGAGTTCTGATGATTCACACCCGATTGGCCGAACTCGAACGCAACGGAGCACCCTTTCAAATCGGCATCATCGGCGCCGGCACATTCGGGTCGCAAATCATCGCCCAGATGTGTCGCATGCGCGGCATGCGAATCGCCGCCATCGTCGAACTGGCTCCCGAGCGCGCGCTGCGTGCTTTGCAAGCGGGCGGCGTCGCTTCTTCCCGCATTCGAGAGGTGCATTCGGCGAGCGATATTGACCGGGCGATCGAGGCCGATTGCCCGGTTGTGACTGGAAATCTGAACGCGGTGCTTGACAGCCGGATCGACTTGGTCATTGAGGCCACCGGGAATCCTGAGCTCGGCGCGCT
>JAQGHT010000192.1 GCA_028291565.1 Planctomycetaceae bacterium
AAGACGGCTGCGAAGTCCTGACTTCTGTTCCAAAACAGTTTGAAGAAGCAATTGTTCGATAAATTGCAGCAATAGTGGAAAGACCATCACTTATGGCCGAAGGCAAAAATACAGGCGTTCCTTTGGATTTGGAACGTCTCCGAGAATTAATCACTTTGATGGAGAAGCACGACCTGAGCGAGGTCGATTTGCAGAATGGGGAACAACGTTGCCGACTGCGGCGTGGGCCGCAAAATGTTTCGGTCGTTTCCGGCGCGCAACATTATGCACCCCCACAATATGCCGCACCCGCGGTTCAAGCGGCCCCGCAACAAACTGGCACTCCAGCGGCGCCTGCGGCTGCCGTGCCGATCAATGATGGCAGCATTTTGATAAAAAGTCCGACGGTCGGAACATTTTATTTATCGCCGTCGCCCGACGATCCCCCGTTTGTAAAAATCGGAGCTACCGTCAAGCCAGACACGGTTGTATGTCTCATCGAAGCGATGAAGGTCTATAATCAAATCACGGCGGATCTGACTGGTACCGTGACCGAAGTGCTCGTCGGCAATGCGGAACCTGTGGAATTCGGACAGCCGCTGTTTCGGATTAAACCTTAAAACCACTGGCCAGAAATTGAAGTTCACCCAGAAATTGAAGTTCAATTGATGGACGCCGCAATTGTCACATGAAACGGATTCCCTTTTCAATTGGCGCGGATGTGATTGACTGGCGGAATTTGCCGACAACCAGCGTCAGCCTCATTCGGAATCCGATTTCGACTTTATACCGCGCACGGTTCAGAATGAGACGTTTGATCGCGGGGATAAGTATTGAAAAAGACTCATTCGTAGCCGCGAACAGTAAAACCCACGATTTTGACGTCGTGGCGACATCGATCCGGCGCTGGCAATGTCTCCGCTGACCGCATTACATTCGCGGCCCGGTGGTCTGGGATGCAGTGGCGAGACATTGTGTAATACGGTCCTCGCCCTGAATCCGATTGGCCTTCAGGTCGCCCTCTCCAAGAATTCAGAAAAAATGTTTCAACGCATTCTGGTTGCTAATCGCGGTGAGATCGCTTTGCGAGTCATACGCGCCTGTCGTGACCTGGGAATCCAATCGGTGGCTGTCTTCAGTCAGGCCGATCGAGGCGCCCATTATCTGACGCTGGCGGACGAAGCCATTTGCATTGGCCCACCAGCCGCCGCGGACAGTTACTTGATGATCAATAGAATCATCAGCGCCGCGGAAATCGGCAATGTGCAGGCCATTCATCCAGGATACGGGTTCCTGTCTGAGAATTCCCATTTTGCTGAAGTCTGCCGAACGTGCAAAATCGAATTCATTGGTCCGTCGCACGAAGCAATGGCCAAGCTGGGTGACAAGGTCAGCGCGAAACTGATCGCCAAAGAGGCCAATGTTCCCACGGTTCCGGGCAGCGATGGATTACTGACCGATGAGAATGAGGCCATTCGCATCGCGGCGCAGATTGGTTATCCCGTTCTGATCAAGGCCACGGCGGGTGGTGGTGGCAAAGGCATGCGGATTGGCACCGATGAAGCCAGTTTGAAGACCGGCCTGAAATCCGCCGCCCTAGAGGCCGAAAGTGCATTCAAAAATGGCGGCGTCTACCTGGAGAAATACATCGCCCGGCCACGTCACGTCGAAGTCCAGGTGATCGCCGATCTGCACGGAAACGCATTCCACTTGTGGGAACGCGATTGCAGTCTGCAGCGCCGGCACCAAAAACTGGTTGAGGAAAGTCCTGCGCCGAATTTGCCTCAAAAGGTTCGCGAAGCCATGTGTGCCGCTGCCGTGCGGTTGGTCAAAACCGCTGGCTACACGAACGCGGGGACCTGCGAATTTCTGGTCGATGCCGATCACAACTTTTACTTCATTGAAGTCAATGCTCGAATTCAAGTCGAGCATCCGGTATCGGAATTGGTGACGGGAATCGATCTGGTACAACAGCAAATCCGCATTGCATCCGGAGAACCCTTGACCTGGAAACAGAAGTCGATTCCCTGCTCGGGCTCTGCCATCGAAGTCCGGATAAACGCCGAAGATCCCGCCAACAACTTCCGCGGATCACCGGGTAAAATCACCAAGCTGCGGGTCCCCGGCGGACCTGGAGTGCGCTGGGATTCGCACGTACATGAAGGCTATTCGGTGCCTCCTTACTACGATTCATTGATCGGTAAGCTGATCGTACATCGCCCGACGCGGGCCGAATCGATTGCCACGATGCGACGGGCACTGGCCGAATTCTGCGTCGAAGGGATCAAGACTACGATTCCCTTATTGCGAGAGATTTTCGAGAACCAGGATTTCATCGACGGAAATGTGGACACGACGTACATCGAGCGGACGTGGTCATTTACCGGCGGTGCGAAATAACCTGGTCTTTGACCGCAAACGGTCAAAACTGAGACGTTTGATCGCGGGGATCAGTCTTGAAAAAGACGCATTCGTGGCCGCGAACAGGATAAATCACACTTTTTTCAGAGAAGAAATATGAAAGTTGCATTATTGACTGGTGGCGGCGACTGCCCCGGTCTGAATCCGGTGATTCGCGGTGCCGTGCAAACCTTGACCAATGCCGGACATGAATGTGTCGGGTTGCTCGAAGGTTGGAAGGGCGCCCGCGATGGCGATGCAATTCCCCTGACCCCAAAAGTGACGGACGGTATCATCGACAAAGGGGGCACAATTCTCTTTTCGTCGCGCACGAACTTGTTCAAGGACGCGGCCACTGAAGCGAAGAACGTCCCCATTCTGTTGGAATCGTTCAAACGCCTGGGAATCGACGCGCTGATTGCGATCGGCGGCGACGACACGTTAGGCGTGGCGCGCAAGCTGCACGACAAGTACCAGCTGAAGACTGTCGGCTGCCCCAAGACGATCGATAACGATCTGTGTGCGACTGACTATACATTTGGCTTCGACACGTCGGTCAACATTTGTATGGAAGCGATCGATCGCTGCCGCACGACGGCCGAATCGCACCGCCGGATTCTGGTGGTCGAAACGATGGGCCGTCACGCCGGCTGGATCGCAGCATTTGCCGGCATCGCCGGGGGTGCGGACTATATTCTTGTTCCCGAAGAGAACGAACACATCGAAGACGTGCTGACAAAGATGTACGCGACGCTTAACCAGCGCCGAGCCGACGGCAAGATGTGGGGCATCGTGGTGGTCAGTGAAGGCATCACATTGCCGGATTCCGTCTTGAAGGAAGTCCCGCCCAGCGTCATTCGACAGACCGACGAAGTCGATTCATTCGGACATAAGCAGCTTGGCGGAATTGGCGAAGTCATTGCTGAATTGATCAAGATCAAGACGGGCATTTCGACCCGTGCTGTTGTCCTTGGCCACATGCAGCGTGGCGGTCCGCCCTCTGCGTTTGACCGAGTCCTGGGCACGCGGTTCGGCATTCACGCCGCGCGGCTGGTGCTCAACGGTGACTGGGGCAAGATGGTCGCGTTGCGCGGGTTGGATATCGTTACCGTGTCGCTGGAAGAAGCAACCGGCGTGAATCGAGCTCTCGACATGAAATTCATGGATGAAGCGCGCGAGTTCTTCAAATAGACCAGGCCCGCCAATTGAACGCCGAAATTTGTAGGCGAGTCTCCTCGAGACTCGCCTTCAACCAGTTCAGGCCCCCCACATCAATGACTGTCGCAAGATATCAACTTGGTCATTGGTAAACATCGCGGCTCCGCCGCAGGACTGATCGGTCTGATTCCGTTGCCACTGTCAAATAACCACTGACAAATGACCGCTTCCTGACTCGATATCTTTCGGCCGTCATTGGTGCGGGTCGTTAAACTCTACTTGGGTTCCGGTCTGCGCCACGTCGCACCGTGCCGGGCTAACATTGCCTCGGCGGCCGCGGGGCCCCATGTTCCCGCCACATAGTCTTCCGGTTTGTGATCTGGTGCTTCCCAGGCGTCGAGAATCGGAGACACAAATTGCCATGCCGCTTCCAGTTCATCACTTCGAGTGAACAATGTGGAATCTCCACGGAGCACGTCGAGCAGCAATCGCTCGTAGGCCTCAGGCAGGCTGATGTGGAATTCTTCGTCGTAACTGAAATCCATTCGCACGGGATGGATCTGATACTGCATGCCCGGTCGTTTCGATGAAACATGCAGTGTGATGGCCT
>JAQGHT010000579.1 GCA_028291565.1 Planctomycetaceae bacterium
AATGCGGCGATTGGCATGACGTGCTGCCAACCGCGTCCCAGCGCGCCTCGAGGATAGAGAAACAAACGCACATCGGCTGGTGGTCCTAGCAGCTCATCGAAATCGGATGTCTCCAAGCAAAGATGAACATGCCACGGCAGGGGATCGGTCGGAACAGAATCTGTTTCGGCGTGAATTACGACGACGTCCGCTCTCTTCGTCACATTTGGTGATGGCTCATCGGGATCGTAAGGCTTGGACTCATTTTTACAGGCGACCAGATGTTGCAGTGCATCCACGAACGGTTGCTCATCAACCGTTCCATTGAGTATTACTGACGCCTCGCAATTGCCGCCTTGAGTCGCTAGACCGGTGAGATTGTGACTTCCGGTCCACAACCAGCATTCTCGGCCGGAACGCGCGTAAAACACTTTCGAGTGCATTAGCGCGGCTCCTCCCTTAATTTCAGCTGGAAGCAATGCTCCCCAATGAACGAACAAATTGCCAGGGATCGCGCTGTGCAACTGAGCCAACGCCGAATAGTCTGTCGGTGGCGCCACTGAAACAACGACAAACGAACCCGGGTTCCCGATTCTTTCCACATGTTGCATCAGGATCTCGATACCGGCCGCAGTACAAAATGCACAGGCAATTGCGAGCTGATCGACGCCTCTTCGAAGCACGTCATCCAGAAGTGGACGCGATTTCCTTCGCGGATCACCGGAAATGAATTCAACGTTCATGTGTGCTTTTGCGTCCTCGCGTACGATGTTGACTACGCCATCACAAGCCTGGCGTTCGGCACATTATTTCGGACACCATTTTCCGCGTTCGTCATAATATGGGCTCTCCGGAAATCCGGAAGCATTCCACAACGCGTCAAAAATTGGACGGAGCAGTTCAGCGTCGTCCTGATCGAAGCCTTCACTCAAGACTTCCGGTAAAATCAACTCGTCCTGTTCAATCGGGGTTCGGTCAATTTTGCGTCTCCCAGGTGAGGTCGCCATCTCGTAGCCCTTTGCGTCCAAAATGCTAAGCATGATCGCAATTGGACCAGTGATGCCAAGTACTTTCTGTCCTGCACGATAGCGCTGAGTATTGGCGATCACGTCACGCTCGAAAGTCAAACTGGCAATGAGCGGTGGGATATTAAAATCGCTGATCAAGTTGACGTCCACGGACTCAACAATTCCGGATCTGAAAAGTTGGCAGTATCCTCGCGTCTTTGATTTGCTGTCAACGGGACCAAAAGCAACCAATCCGTCCAAGTTATACCGAATAGAATCCGCGCCGCCGGTCATCGGGGGAAAATTCTCTCTCCGTTTATGCATTTCTACTGGCGGAAGTAGTGCGTCGAATGTGAACGCGGACAACGGGACGAGATGCAAAATTACCGTTGGGTTTTCAGGTCGTCGAAATCCAACTTCACCTGCTATTAGCTTGGCAATTCGATCGAGGCGAAATCGTCGGATTCGTTCAGGGACTTGTTCAGAAAGTGCAAATGCGCCACGGATCTCTGCAACATCCATTTGGTGCTTGCCGGCGCTGTTCCGGACGAAGAACCGAGATGCACCTTTAAGTGTCACCATGTGAGGCGACGCCCAACTTCGTGGGATATAGATTGCGATTATTGGACCCCCGGAAAACCCCTCGATTTTGCGAGTGATGATGCCAGGAATGCGGGGTTCAATTCCATCACGGATCAACGCTTCGAGTCGTAGGATTTCGGCGTCTAAATTGGTGTTTGCACCGAGTCCGGATGCACCAGTCGCCACACCGTCTGTTGCGTCGATGCCGAAATACAGAATTCCACCGGCGGAATTCGCAAAGGAAGAGACATCTGCCAGGAATTCCTTCCGATCGCTTTCTCCGTTTGCAGGAAGGATTCGTTTGAATTCGAGCGTTCGACTCTCACAAGCTCCATTCGCGACTAAGGCATCGACGTCGGACTTAGAAATCTGTTCAAAGGGCTTGTGGAGCATAAACTTACACCTGGGTGGGTGTGGAATAAATGAGTCCAAATATCCCAACACTCACCGCAACGTGGTGGAAAGGGGAGTTGCCGCAACACTTGCGTGAGTTTGGCGACATGACGATTGTGAACACTTCGCGCATCCCAGAATCGGTTACTTGAATAATCCGGATCCCCCTGAATGACAGAGCTTACTGCATCACTCGTTGTTCAAGTTGGTGTTGGACGCGGGTGAAATCTTTGTCCAATTCGTGCAATTTCATTTTATCGCGTCCTCCACGATCCCGGCTGCCTCGACCACGCGTATCTCTCCCGATAGTAGTTTCGGAAGCAGCGCGTCGCGGACCGCCGCAACTGCGCGTGACTGGTCGCGATTCTGAAGTACCAGGTGGCGCAGCGACCATGCAACTTCTTGATAAGCAGCGAACAGGGCGTCGGGAGGGCACGCAATTTTAAAGCTCGCAATGTCCCCTTTGTTAAATCCAGCTTGGACACTTCGATTACTCATCCCAATAAGTCGCGTTTGAAAGTCAGGAGCCTGAAGGTAAGAACGCAAGAACTCTCGGTAGCATTGCATTGTCGGCGCCGCCTTAACCAGTGCGACGTTGTACGCGCCGTCTAGTCCCCAACAAACGCGAGCAACCGATGCCCCATAGCGTGCAATCATCACATCATCGCGACGGCATTTCCGTAGTTTGCTGGTGTCTGGAATAAAAGTGAGGTGCGAGTCGGTTTCATAGTCCCGAATCTGGACCAGTCGAATGTAGCCCTCGCAAGGTTCGGAAAGAAACTCGGACGCAGGCGGCTGAGTTCCACCTTGGATATCCATGATCTCAGCCAAACTGCGGATTTCCCAACCTTTCGGAATCAATCCAATTATGGAGTCCTCGAATCTGTCGGGGAAGAAGTCGGCCGTAGCGGGAGCAAGGTGTGACTGAGCAAGACTGTCACGCTTGGCGCGGACCGGGTCGAAATCGACGAACCAACTCTGGAAGATCGCCCGCGCCAGCCCCTCTAGCGTCTCATTCATCCGCCGGTTCAACTCGATCTTGTCGTCTAATGAGCACAGAATGTGCGCGATTGCTCGCTGCTCGGCGATCGATGGAATAAGTACAGGCAAGGCTCGAATTGTTGGTAGATTGAGACGCTCAGCAACACTTCCGTCACGATAACCGTGTATATGTGATGCCATGATTGGCGAATTGAGCCAGTGGCGAAGGAAACGAAAATCGACTGTGTCAGGCTTTGGTCGGATTAGAACCATTCTTTGGCCGAGACAGACCTGTGTCCGCTCGGGGACTTCTGCGGCAATTCCAAAATAAGTTCCTTCTCGACTATACAGCAGATCGCCACGAGTCGGAAGAGCCCTTGAGGTGCGTTCATCGTACGTTTCCTCGGAAACGTGCGCTGCCTGTTCCGATCTGAACACTCCCGTGATTATGTCCTGGGTGCGGACGACAAAGGGACCTGCCTCAGCAAGTTTCGGCGTTGAATGAGGGCAATCGAATACGCCGTTGCAAATCTCGTCCAGTCGCGACCACTTCCAGCGGGTTGGAACGCTGTCACAACCTGACGGTAGGTGGAGTGATTTCGTTGAGTCGATCGTTTCACTTGTCATAGCCCAGCCCCCCCAGGCTCGCCTTGATTGCGGCTTCAAGCTTGGCGGACTCCGCAAATTGTGACTTTAACTCTGACACAAGCCTTTGCATCTTCTCCTCAAATGGCTCTCCGTCATCCTCGATATCCTCTGCTCCTACATAGCGGCCCGGCGTCAGCACGTACCCGTGCTCGGCGATCTCGTCCGTCTTCGCCGATTTGCAGAATCCCGCGATGTCATCGTATTTGCCAGCACCTTTATCCCCGCGCCAGGCGTGATAGGTGTCAGCAATTCGGGCAATGTCGTCGCCTGACAATTCGCGGTGGACGCGGTCAATCAGCGTCCCCAATTTGCGAGCATCAATGAACAGCGTCTCACCTTTGCGTCTGCGCCGCTTGGGATCCGCCTTGTTCCGTGTCAGGAACCATAAGCAGACTGGGATCGCTGTGCTGTAAAAAAGCTGTCCAGGCATGGCAACCATGCAATCGACCAGATCGGCGTCGATGATCGCCTTGCGGATTTCACCTTCGCCGGATTGATTGCTGCTCATGCTGCCGTTGGCCAAAACGAAGCCGGCGAAACCGTTTGGTGCCAGGTGATGAATAAAGTGCTGGACCCAGGCGAAGTTGGCGTTTCCTTTGGGGGGAATGCCGTACTTCCAGCGGACGTCGTCGTCGACTCGGTGCCAGTCGGAATCGTTGAAGGGGGGATTGGCCAGGACGAAATCGGCCTTGAGGTCTTTGTGCAGGTCGCGGCGGAACGTGTCGGCGTTCTCGGAACCGAGGTCCCCTTCGATGTTGCGGATGGCCAGGTTCATCATCGCCAGCCGCCGCGTCGTGGCGTTGGACTCTTGACCGTAAATCGAAATGTCGCCGATGCGGCCGCCGTGCTCTTCGACGAACTTTTCACTCTGCACGAACATTCCGGCTGAACCGTAACAGGGGTCGTAGACTCGGCCCTTGTAGGGGGCGAGCATCGCGACCAGCACGCGGACCACGCACTGTGGCGTGTAGAACTGGCCACCGTTCTTCCCTTCCGCACTGGCGAATTGGGTCAGAAAATACTCGTAGACGCGGCCTAAAATATCCTTCGAGCGGTTCTCGGCATCACCCAGCCCGATCGTGCCGATCACGTCGATCAGCTCACCCAGCCGGTGTTTGTCGAGGGCCGGCCGGGCGAAATCCTTCGGCAGGATGCCCTTGAGGCGTGGATTATCCCGCTCAATGGCGATCATGGCATCGTCGATCAGCTTACCGATCGTGGGCTGTTTGGCACTGTTCTGGATGGCTTCCCAGCGAGCCTCGGGCGGCACCCAGAAGACGTTTTCAGAGCGGTACTCGTCGGGATCTTCGGGATCGGCGCCTTGGTCAATTTCCGCCAGCAGCTTTTGATGGCGTTCCGAGAACGAATCGGAGATGTATTTCAGGAAGATCAGACCGAGCACCACGTGTTTGTACTCGGCGGCGTCCATGTTGTTGCGGAGCTTGTCCGCAGTGAGCCAGAGCTTGGCCTCAAAACCCAGATTGGCGGCACTTCCGCTGCCCGCGGATTGCCCCGCCGCCTTCTTCTTCGCCATGTTGAATTGCTGTCGTGCAGGGTGGGAAACTGATAGAAGTGAAACGACGGGTGTTCATCATAATTGCGTCCGAGAGGAAAATCCATACATTGCCGACTGTGGATGCATCAATCCTGACATGAGACCCAGTTTGTGATGTGATTGAAACCTAGAGATTCGCGGTGTTACCGCTGTTTTGAGCTGGGGAGGGATTTGTCTCAGGGGGTGACGGGAATTCGGAGGGGAAGTGGTGGATGGTTGTCTTATGGGGCGGGGTGGCACTGCTATTGACTTCTAAAACACGAAAGACGTGCCACTGTTTGAGGTCGTTGCGGTGGACTTGTCGAGATTTCCGGTCAGCGTCACCGACCTCAAGCAGTGTCTTTGACGGGCCGAGAACGATACCGATGTTCGCTGCGATGCTGGATGGCTTCATCCTGTAGGAGACTGCAAAACAGGTGATTTGATTTTTGGGAAAATATTTTCCACTCTTAAGAAGAGGCACTCTAGCGGCTTAGGTCAAATGATGCCGTCATCTTTCGAAAATTTCGCGAGTTTCTGGAGTTTTCTAGTTTCAGTTATAAATACCTGTGTGTAGAATGTATTGGTGAGGATTGGGGTGCGACACGACGGGATTCAAAATTCCGTCAGGCGTAACCGTTGCCACACGCGTGTCAGTCTACCGGATGGTCCCGCGTCGAAGATTCCAATTCGACGAAAGTGGAGTCGTGCGAAAGAGGAAGTAGTGCAAAGGCCGTGGACCCACCGGGGCAAGCCCGGTGGCGGGTGGGCAATGAAAAGTCTCGCCAATTGGGTACAGTTTGGGTTGGATGAAAGAAAGAAGTCTCACCAATT
>JAQGHT010000599.1 GCA_028291565.1 Planctomycetaceae bacterium
GCAGGCGTAACGCTTCCTTCATGATGCCGCGGACATTGACCGACCGCGTGCCGTGAAACAGCAAAGACGTGTTCGAATTGAGGAATTTCTTGGCATCAGTCTTTTTCATATCCAACCGGGATGCTGGTTGAAACGAGGGACGTTCTTCAATCTTGTGCTTTCCTTTGATGATCTCATCCTGCACGACGGGAAGCTTTCCTTCGTCCGCGTGGCGGTCGATCATCCACATGTTCTTGATTTCCATCTTGCCGATGTAGGAATGCCGGTTGGCAGTCGCAGTGGGCCACCATTCATACAGGAATTTACCGGTGTCAGAAGTCGGCGAGACCCACTCCATATTCAGCTGCAGGTCCGTCAGCGGATTGACTTCGGCTTCGTCTCCGTGCTCGATATCCGTCGTGTACAGAGCGCTTTCAAACGCATCGAGATCACTTTGCCAGACCAGCACGTTGTTCTTGCTGAGAATCCATTCTTCGGCCTTCGCCCGCAACGCTTTCTTTTTTGGGATCCGGCTGTACATCAAGGATGTCAGCTCCATGAGTGGTTTGTCTTTAATCTGGATGTCGGCGTCGTCGCCCACTGCCGTCAGTCGCTTTTGTGCTTCCGCCAAAATCGATCGTGCTTCGTCGATCGCGGATTGAGTTGGCAGGCTGGAGTCGGCCATGCTGCCACGCGTATAAGCGACCGTCGCGATGCTGAGATCCCGCAACAGAGACCGCGTGTGTTCATCAACTTTGGGGCCGGCCGGTTTGGCTTTTGCCGCTTTGCCTTTGGCGGGCTTTTTCGATGATACTTCTTCCTCGATCTTCGGCGGCACTTTCGCGCCGACATTGATCTTGATACTCCGTGCATCCGGCAGGCCTGTGCTGCGGGTGGCCATCGGTCGCACGAGATAACAGTCCTGCCCCGCGCGCGCTCGCAACGTCTGGATTCCGGCGAGCGTCACCCATTCGCCACGCCGATCGTTCTTGGAATGCAGTTGCGACGAGAATTCACGCTGAGCGTCGGCTTCGGAGTTGCACTCCACGAACTGGAAGCTCGGCTTGGCCGCACCCGTGCGCCCCCATTCGAAATACGCATAAAAGTTCTTGGACGTGCGATGCTGGACCACAGCGCCGTGATAGTACTTATTGCTGTCTTTGCCGTCCTGCGTGAAGCAGCCCATATCGCAGATCTTGACGGTTTCAAAATCCCCATCCTTGGTCGCCGGCGGTCCAAAACATTGAAAATCGCTGCCGGAGCCGTTCTCCGGGTACGTATCTTTGGCGAGCTTTGTTCCCATCTCTCAGTTCCCTCGTAAGAGTGTTTCCAGTTCGTTTGACAAGCGCAGGCCCATCTCCGGACGGGCCATTTGTATGTAGGCAATCATGCCCTGCAACCAGGCTCGAAAATTGGGGTGATCCTGTCGATTCTGAGCATCTAATCCTTCAGTCCGAGCGCGATGCAGGATCGCTCGGATTCGTCGCACTTCAGACCTCGCAACGCCAGCTCGATCATTCACGACCAACCCCGTCACGGTCTGGGCCGTGTTGCGGCGTTGAATCCGCGTTTTCTTCTCGTTGACCGTGAAACCTTCGTCATCGGCGATATGCCGGATTCGCGCCAAAAGATAGCCAATCCGGTCTTTCAGGGCCGTTCCACCTGAAAGCGTCAAATCATCCGCATATCGCGTGTACTTCAGTTCCAGCTTGGTCGCGAGACCTTGCAGTCGTTTATCGAGTCTTCTGGCAACCTGATTCGACAGGGCGGGGCTGGTGCAAGCTCCTTGCGGCAGTCCGCGCGGGCCGGTTGCCACGAAATAGGCCTGACCGTCATAGGTGACCAGGCGACGCGGACATTCGGTGCACAACAGACCCAGGATGGTCGCGACAGCCGGGGAATATCCCATTCGATGAAACACGCTACGTACACGCGGAAAAGTGATGCTGGGGAAGAACGATTCCAGGTCCATATTCACGACTATGTCCTGACCGACATGCGGCTGGGCATTGGTCAGAATGCTGCGGCCGGGTACAAATCCGTGGGCGGCGGGTTCCGTACGAACCTTGGACAGGATATTCGACAAAATCCAGCTTTGGGCCGCCGCCAGTTTCTGATGCGGCGAGCTGAGAGTCCGCAGTCCGCCGCTCCGTTTCGGTACCGTGAAATGGACATAATGGATCCGCGAAGTCACATCGCTGTGAAACGCCAGCCATCGCAATTGAGGTATGGTCAGTCCCAAAGCTAATGCCATTTCGGCCGGCGTGTTCAGCACAGGCAACAGGTGCGTGGCTAACTTGTTGACGTCACTATTGCGATCTCCCAGCCGCCCGGAAACTCCGCGCCCCAGAAAGACGATATCCGTTGCGAAACGGCGGCGGATTGCTTCTCTCGCGAGTCGCTTCCGCTCGGCGGCTTCGTCCTTTTTCTGTTGCTTGATCTTGGCACGTTGCTCGCGGTCGGCCTGAACGGCGGTGTCGCCGGCTTGATTGGCTTGATGCCGCAAGGCGATAATATCCGGACGGACACGGTCCATCTCTGCGCCAACTTGATGGATGTCTTTCAATTGCTCAGGCGACAGCAGACCCTGAGCCACCATCGCCCGGTCAATCAGGTTGGTTCGCTGGTCGTCGGCAGGGGGAATCAGATCGCGACGTCCGAACCAGGGGCTGGCCCACAGATTGATGCCTTTAGCCTGCTGTTTCAGTTCGTCCCGGGTAATTGGCAGGAACTGAGACGCGTCCAGGCCCAGAGTCACGGGGGGCCGCTGCCGGGGCGGAGCTTGAGCTTGTGGCCGGTTGGGAGACGGATTGTTCCCACGTGGTGCAGATCCTTGCGGCGGAGTGGTCCGGTTGGGGGGCGGGCTTCCGAAGATGGTATTGATCAGTCGGCGGACAAATCCCGGTTGAGTCGCCGGAGTTGGAAGCGGCGCGGCGGGATCGGGAACTCGATATATTGCCGGGTCGTCATTGAAGTGATGATACAGCCACGGTTTCGTTGGTGCGCCGACATCGATGAGTGAACGATTATAGGTGGCACCCATCCGGCCGTTCTCGAACAATTCATGCACGACATCCCGAACATCATTGTGCCGCACATTGCCGCCTCGTCGGCGGGCCGCCTGCGTGACGTCGTACGCTGTGAACATGACTCCAGCCTGAGTCCGTTCATTCACCAGTGTCAGGACGAGTTGTTCTGTCGCGGCATCGGCCATAGCATTGTCCGGAATTTCGAGGTTAACAAACAACCCGGCGAGCGGTGGGTGTCAACCCACTGGTTCCTCGGTTTCTTGTCTGGCCTTATGTGTCGCACGACACTCCGTGTCGTGCGAATAGGGGGTTTGAATCTTGCAAAACTAAACCGGAGTCTGGACCTTTTTCGTTGATTTACTGCTACTCTCCCCTGGTTATTTCCATAGACTGTCAAACCAGACGCCCAATGTCGCGGATTTGTTGCCAGCCAAAACCTTGTTGCGCAGTGCCTGCAGGTGACGGCAAGGTCCGCGGCGGAGTCCTCCTGTGAAGTGATGTGAACACGTGCACTTCCCCCGTACCATGTGGCCGTCTCCATTCAGGAGCAGTTCAACCGGTCGATTTTCTGCCTGGCCGGCCAACAACCTCAATCCAGACGGAGTCTGTTCATCACGCGTGACTTTGACCCGATTCCGCCGTAATAACTCGCGACCCTCGACCGTTTCGACGTTTTCTGGGCCAATTTGTTCATTGGTGAGCGGCGTGGGCATAACCTGCCTCCAGCGGTAGACTCCGGCAGGCAAATCGTGGATCACCTGGCCCAGTAGTGCCAGTCGATTCAGGCCCGCCAACAGATTCGGCGGTGCCAAGTTGGTGTGTTCACGCAGTTGTTCGAATGATTGCGATGTGTCGGATCGAAACACGCTTGCGATCTGGGTCAGAGTGGCTTCGTCAACGGTACCGGGCGGAGCCAATTGATCTAGAGCGGACGCGGATGTCCAGTCGTTCGTCGTCCAGCCCGACAGCCCCAGAGTCAGCTGCATCTCGCCCATGCGAACGACCCAGAAGCTGGGCAGGCCGGTTCCTAATAAATAGACGTCCGCTCCCTCGGCCAGTGGCAGTAGCCGCGCGAGAACTCGTAGGCGATCCCGGCCCCAGACGCGAATCGTTTCCGCCCGAGGTCCCGCATAAGGAGTGGAATGGAGAGTGATTCGCTTTTCCCAGGGTTCCAGCACAATCGCCACAGGCTGTCCGGGATTCAATTCAAACCGCACAGCTCTGGGACTGCGAGCTGCCTTGTGGCGTTTCAGCCAGGCGACGACGTTGTACAGGCCCTCGCGACTGACTGGTACCCGCCGCATCGGCAGACTCATTGCGGATTGCAATTGCATGAATCCCCGCAGCCAACTCGACGGCAGATCGATTTTCTCCTCACGATAGCCTTCAGCTTCGGTCGTATGAACTTCAAAGCCCGCGGGATCGACGAGGAATTTTGTTTCGCGGTAACTGCGGAGGTTTTGAAAGTGCTCATAGAGCGACCACGAATAATCGACATTCGTCGTACCCAGTGCTACGTCCTGCTCGGTCGTAAATGCGTCGCGGGCGACTGTCAGGCAACCATAGCTGCTTTCATCGACGCTGAAGCATTCGAAGAATAAGACATCCGGGGCGACTGTGATTACAGGATCACAGGGAACCAGCATCCGCCACAGTTCTGGATCATGGCGTGAGAGATAATTCGAGTATTGGTCGCGGGCCTTCCAGTACAATGTTCGACTCTGACGAAAATCGGCTTCCAACCCGACGGGAATCGGTTGTTTGCGACGGGCCTCGATCTGGGCTTTCGTTTCGCGCGCGACCGTCTGATGGATGGCGCGTTCGCGTTCCTTCTCTTGAGCCAGGTACGCTTCGTAATCGCTCTTGTCGCGCGGTTTGTACCGCATGTCGTTGATCACGACGTCATGCAAGGCACTTATTGCTTCACGAAATCGCAACGGACTGCGAAGTGTACCGTTAAAGCTGACTCGATCGCGTCGGAGATTCGGCGACAAGGAAATCGCCAGGCCCGCAGGTTCCCGCACTATAGAACTGCGTCGTCCATATGCGAACGTCATTTCCATAAGATTCGGGCCTTCCAATGAAAATGTGCTTCCGGCGAATGGAAATGAAACCTCATCGTAGGACGGACATTCCTGTCCGTCTCCGACTCCGTCCCGTCAAACGACCCACGAAAAAGAACAACCAGTAGGACGGACATTCCTGTCCGTCTCCGACTCGGTCCCGCCAAACGACCCACGAAAAAGAACAACCAGTAGGACGGACATTCCTGTCCGTCTCCGACTCCGTCCCGTCAAACGACACACGTAAACGTACGCCCAACACGATGCACCTTCTTGTCCGTCTCCGAGCCGGTCCCATCAATCATTAGACGAACGTGAACGATCAGGGAGTTGGAACATTCTCTGCGACTTCCCTATGGCAAATCGTTTGGCGGGACGGAGCGTAAGACGGACAAGAATGTCCATCCTACGAACTCATTTCATGTCACTCCACATTAACGTAATCAAAAAAGGGGAGGGGCCGGTGCTTCCCGACTTCGAAGCGTCGACCAAGGGCGTTCACCGAGCCCGGTAGGTACACCTGCGGCAGGGAACCACGTTGCCTCAGCCCGGCCGCAGGTGTACCTACCGGGCAAAAGAACAACGTCCTTGGGGAAGCAATCACAGGCCGATGTCAGCCGCGGCGGAACACCGCAGCACGTTGGTCTCGGTAAAGCGACCGGCCCCTCCCAAAAAGTTTGTCAGTGTGTGTCTTGTCGAAATCTGTAAAACAACAGAAGGGGCCGGTGCTTCCCGACTTCGAAGCGCCGACCAAGGACGTTCACCGAGCCCGACCCCGTCACCGGCGGCAGGGAACCGCGTTGACTCAGCCCGGCCGCCGGTGACGGGGTCGGGCAAAAGAACAACGTCCTTGGGGAAGCAATCACAGGCCGATGTCAGCCACGGCGGAACACCGCAGCACGTTGGTCTCGGAAAAGCGACCGGCCCCTCCCAATTGTCTGGTATCTGGTCATTTCTGACCGCAAACAGCCTCTCTTTCTCTATGAAACTGTCAGCTTCAATTCTGGAAACATCTGTACGATTAATGGTTCTAATTCCGGTTTACGTTCCAGCAACTGCACCACGCCTGCCAGTCCGGTTCGCCATTCGGTCCCACGAACCGAACGGAGAGAAACGGCCAGCAGAGGCAACAACACGGGAGCTTCCTCTGGGCGACGCTGCAGTCGCTCCATGATCTGTCCGACCACGCGCGGCTTAATCCGGCTGCCTCGATGAATGTTGAGTAATACCGACGCCCATAAAAACCGAATCAGCTCCGGCGCCAGTCGAGATCGATCCACCGTACCG
>JAQGHT010000196.1 GCA_028291565.1 Planctomycetaceae bacterium
CCAGCGACTGACATTCAGCGAAGTTCTGGGGATCATTTCGCGACAAGTCAAAGATGGGATGGGGAATGGCGTCGATCACGTTGCGACGCAGATCAACGACAGTACTGGTGATCGTTACTACACATACATGGAACTTCGTAACGCATCACCGTTCAGCGTTGACTTGGCAGATGGCCAGTGGCAAATCGCCGTACAAAACGACAACGGCGCTGATATGCTTCCAAACTCCGGTGATGAAACCGACATTGTTCAGCTGACCCTCATCAGCGGGAACACTTCGAGTACCATCAACCCCGGAGACGTCTTCACCATTGGGACCCGAGGGGGTCCGGCGGCAAACGATCCTGCAAACCCGACGAACAATTTGCCAAGTTTATTCAAAGTCGATGCGACGGGGGCACCCACTCCCGATTTCACGGCGGCGAATCCAGCTACATGGATCGTCACATCACCCAATTTACCACTCAGCCTGGACCTGATTCCACAAATAGCAGGGGCGCCTAATAACACGGCTTTGTTCCTGTTGACCGATGGGACTGGTTCTGGCCCGGGCGGTGTTCCTGGAACCGGGTCAGACGTGACGACTGCAGGAAATTTCTTGTATGGAGGCGCTGGTGGGAATGTCGGTGCTGCTCAAGAAATCGCGGCAAATCCAGAAATTTTCATACTCCGCCGAAGGGTTCATTCAACCCGTGCGAAGCCTGTCAGTTACACAGCAAACATGATCGGCAATCGCGATCAACAAATTGACAATCCGTGGGTCGAGGTCGATCGGATGACAATGGCTGCCTGGCGCGAATTCAAACTCGCACAGGGTGATACAATGGCTCAAGTGCAGACCAAATTGCTGCCGTTGACAAGCCTGGAACGGGACCAGCCCTTTTCACGCGGCTTGGGGGAAGGCGTGCACGCCGCTGCGGCTGGCGCGCCGTATCAGGCGCATTCCATTGGATCGACGAATAGCAATTCGCCAGCGAATTTCCACCAGGTTCAACTGCATTTCGACCGGGATTTTGCCTCGGTTGTCGATCTGCTGAGTGTGCCGCTGTACGGACCGGAGGATGTCACACGCCGTGTTTGCTATGGAGCCAAATTCGATAACTCGGATACCACCTCTTTACTTGCACAAGAACGCTTTTTGCGGCCGCAGCATCACGACAATCTGGCTTTGACCCTCCCCAGCACGGCACTTTCTCTTCCACAGTTGCCTATCGACAAGGACAACCGCTGGTACCGTTTGTTTGAATTCGTCGAAGTGCCTACGCAGACCGAGTTCGGCCTGCGAACTTATCCGTACGCAATGCGAACCTCCGGTGCGATCAACCTGAATACTGCAAGACACCGAGGCGTCTTGGCAGGCTTACTCGATGATCCAGACAGTCAGACCACAGGTCCCGTCGACGGCCATTTCAATCCACTCTATGCCAACGAGTCGGTGATGCTCAATGATCAATATGAGGGCCGCAATTGGTGGTATCAATTCTTGTATTCACGCGACGGAATCGATCCATTGACGCAATTGATTCTACCAGGAACCCCAGCGGGCCGACCTTTCCGCTCGCTGGGCTTCATGGAGCACACAATTCCCAACGCAATGACTGACACAACAAAAGACACGGTCGTTCGTATGCCGCTTGAGGATACGGTTTTACGAAGCCTGCCGATCGATATCGATGATGCCAACAGCCTCATCGCCCCGATGAGTTACCCTCGATTTGCTGACCGCCGCACCTTGTTTGAAGCGAGAACAATGAATGACCGGCCATCGGTTAGCCTTAGCCCTCTCGATGGAGTTGACCCCTATACGAAAAATCGATTGTTGCGTAAGGTCGTCAACAACAGCACCACTCGCAGCAATGTTTTTGCAGTTTGGATTACGACACGATACTTCGAGGCGGTCCAATCGCAAGTTGGCGCGCAGACGGTGACTCAAATCGGCGCTCCTGTGAGTGGTCTTGATGACCATCGTGGATTCTTCGTGGTTGACCGCAGTTTGCCGGAACAGGCCTATTCGCAACGCTTGGGTAAATTTGATTTCCGGAAATTCGTGCAATACCGCAAGACAATACAGTAATTTGCTTTGTGTGTAGCAAAACGCACTAGATTGGGTTGAATTGGGGCGTTTCGCCTCAATCGATAGTTTGAAACATATTGCCAGCCGTGGCGGGAAAACCGCAGGAAAAAGCGAAAAATGAAAGTTTTGGGGGTTACGGCACGAATCTGGCTGTGCATAATAGAGAGGAGGTGGCCGTCGTAAATTCTTCCGCTGCTCACCGTCCGTCTTGTCACTTGACTTCAGGCAGCATTTCAGCGTCTTAAATCAGATCTTTCGTGCATTGCCTGAGGAAAACTGAAAAACAACGTAACACTTTAGCGCTGTCAAACGTCAAATGAGTCACGCTTCACACTCTTCATAACCAAGGTTATTAGACTTTGGGAAATTTGGGGTGTTTATGGAGTCAATCTACCCAATCTCTCACGAGATCGGCTACGAGAAGTCCGTGTAGCCAAGGTCGCCAGACCTTGGGAGATTTAGGGTTTTGAGAAAGCCAACCTGCCCAATCTCTGGCGAGATTGGCTACGAGAATTTTTCTGGTGTTACCACTTGGGAAGAATTCGAAGTAGTGCAAAGGCCGTGGACCCACCGGGGCAAGCCCGGTGGCGAGAAAAATAAATTGACCCGGTGGCGTGAAAAAAATTGATGTGGTATTTCGCTAAAATGTCACCCGAATAGTTTGTTCCAACCGCCCGTCGCGTGCATGACCAATTCATGTGGGCCGGGCTTAACCGACTTTTGTTCCTGACCGAATCTACTGGAGCCTGAACATGAAACGAATGACAGTCCGCCGACCACTCGCGTCGCGGCGTGGTTTTACCCTGATTGAATTACTGGTCGTGATCTCGATCATCGCCACCCTGATGTCCCTCGTCCTGCCCGCTGTGCAAAGTGCCCGCGCAGCCGCTCGACGGTTGGAATGCCAGAGTCACTTGCGTGAAATGACCCTGGCCGCCACCAACTTTGCTGGAAACAAGAATGGCCAACTGCCCTACTTGTACGACGCTCCTCCTGGATTGGCGAACCTGGGATTGGTCAGCTTCCACATCGCGTTGTTGCCCTATATGGATAACGCGGGAGCCATCGAATACATCGAACAACAAACGACGGCCGCGAACGCCAATACCGCATTGACGACCGTGCTGACAAACAGCTACAAAGTCTTCACTTGCCCTGACGATTCGAACCACTTCAAGCAGGCTGGCGGCGTCAGCTACGTGGCGAATGGTGGCTACGGCAATTTCACAGCGGCAAGTGGCGCGGTGACTCCCACAGGAGTTCATGGCGCGTTTAACTACGATTGGAATGGCGACGGCCAATATACTCAGGCTGACGGAATCATTGCCCGTGCGACAGGTGTGTTCTGGAAAGGCGAGCCAATCTCGAACGGACCACCATCAGACGGATGGCGTAGCTCGATCGACATGATGGTCAGCGGCGACGGATCAGGTCAAACGATCCTGTTCTCTGAGAATTTGAACGCATCCGGCTTGAGCACCATTGCCGCCACCCCCCTTCCCACCACAGCAATGGGATGGGCGTTTGTCGTCGGAATTCCGTCAATTAGTTTCACTTCAACCGGTTCATTGGGACTCATGGCGGTCCCGACAGGTACGACCTCGTTCAAGATCAACTCGAACAAGGGCAGCCTGGTCGGCCAGTCGCCTATTCCCAGCTCGTTGCATCCAGGTGGCGTCAATGTCTCTTGGGGTGACGGACACGTCACGTTCCTCAACTCAGACATCGACATGAGCGTCTATGTCCGCTTGGTAACACCATCAGGAATTCGATTCGGCCAACAACCTGTCAGCGAGAATGCCTACTAAAGGATTTTTTCTCTGTCATGGAATGTCGTAGCTGGCAGCGTCGGTCAACAGTCAGGTCCTTTTAGACATCGTTGCTCGATACGACATCCGTTTTGACTGCGGAATTCAGGCTGAGTTTGAATTGAGAGTTTGGTCAGGAACAAACAACCGCGACGGCAAGAAATTGCCGCCGCGGTTTTGTTTTTGATGCGCACAATGAAACGCCGGAGTCAGGTGTGTGTTTGTATTCATCCCGGAGGGATGCCAGAAATTAGCCGGGGGTTGAGCGCAGTGTCCCCAGATACGGAGCGACACCCCCGGAACTGGCGTCCGGTCCGAAGATCGACCCCGGAGGGTGTCGCAGAACGAATGGACTGCGACACCCTCCGGGGTCGAAAGGCCCATTGAATTCAAACCGGGGGTGTCGCTACGTGTCGATCATCGACTCTCCGCTCAACCCTCGGCTAATATCTGTAATCCCTCCGGGATAGAGATGCGGCCCCTCAATGACACCATTTCGGCGCAACAAGACAACCACCAACTCGTGAACTTCGATTTTTTCAGATTCCCTGCGTTTTACCCGGTTGTGCAGCACGCCACGCGTACGTGGCGAACCCTGGGCTTTGTTATGTAACCCCTGCGGGGTATTTGCAAATCGAGCAACTTCAAAACCGACCCGTCAGTCTTGTCGATTGTAAAATCCCCGTAAGGATCACCTATTCGCAATTGCATGAGTCCAGAATGCCAGTGGATAATCATGAGCACGTCAAATCCACCCGGATAATCTAAACAAGTGATTCAAGAAGCAAACGGAGTCAACATCCCGCAAAAAAACAACATATCCAACTTCGCAACCGATGTGCCCCCTCTGCCGCGACAGAAAATCATGGAAACTCACTGAGTTCATCAAGAATTGAGCGAGGCCAACATCACGTTGACCACGGATTTCACGGATGGCACGGATCTGAATACAAAAGCAGCCGCATTCAGATTCTTCATCCGTGATATCGGTGTAATCCGTGGTCAACCTGCTAAGGATCGGCGTATCGATAACTGTCGGAAGTTGCCTCCGGCCTTTCAGGTCATCGACGGGCAAGAGTGCCCATCCTACGGCACTTATTGCTGCGCAAATCCTATAGCGGTTTAACTTTGCGTCTTCCGGTGATGTGCCACTGCTTTGCGACCGTACTCGGTCGTTAAGCAGTGCATTCGGAGCGGTGAAAAGCACTGCTTAAACGCCGAGTACAGCGTTAAAGC
>JAQGHT010000610.1 GCA_028291565.1 Planctomycetaceae bacterium
AACCGGACGCTGACGCGTGCCGGCTGATAAATCATCAAGCTACCGGATCGTGATAAAGTCGTTGTGATTGAGGAGTGCCCGGACGAGGCTTTCGCGGGCTTGGGTGGCAGCATCCGGGACTTTTGATTCGGCGATGAGAGCAGTCTGCTTCGTCAAAAATTCGCTGCAGGTAGTGAGTTCGATTGTGGTCGGACTGCGTGACAAGATACGTTCATAGGCCGCAATTATGAACATATTTACACGAGCCAGTTCGTCCGCCGCAACATCTTGAGCGCCGGTCGTATTGGGCGGCGGGGCAGCCACGGCAGTCCAGACCGCTGCCGTGGCGATGCTACTCATCTGATGCACCAGATCGCTGTTAGTGAGCGCGAGGGCCTGCTGCGGCACAATGCTGCGAGAACGGCGATAACAGTCAAGCGGATCCGGCGCATCGAATAACGCCCCCATCGCGTTCTTACCGTCATTCTCGGGATTGACTGAGTAATACAGACTGCGACGAAAGGTGATCAGAGCGTCCGTATTTTCCAGTTCCTGCCCGCCACGAGCCAGGTCAAGCCGGCCAGCGACGTACAACAGACTGTCACGGACGACTTCGGCTTCCATACGGCCAGAATTCATTCGCCACAGCAGCTTGTTTTCAGGGTCTGCCGCAACTGTCTCCGCAGCTGGACCGGCGGACGATGAACGGCGATAAGCAGCGCTGGTCACAATCAACCGATGCATGTGCTTGATGCTCCAGTTGGAGTCCATGAATTCGACGGCCAGCCAATCAAGCAGCGCGGGATTCGTGGGGAGAGCACCGTTACGGCCGAAGTCAGAGACGGTGGCCACGAGCGGCTGCTGGAAGTGCCAACCCCAGATATGATTGACGGCGACGCGCGCTGTGAGCGGATTGGTGCGGCCGGTGATCCAGCTCGCGAGAGCTCGACGGCGCCCGGTACTCTTCTGTGGATACGTGGGACTGAAGGCGGTGTATTTCTCGGCCTTGGTAACATCGGCACTGGCAGCTTGCGCGATGTCGAGCGCCGCCTGCGCAGTCGCCAGCGCCTTGCCCGCCGCTTCGAGTTCCTTGGTTCGATTCGCGTCAGTCGCCGGTTTGGCCTCGGCAGTGGCGAGTGCCAGTTCTTGAGCGACGACTGCGGCGGCAGCGACCTTCACCGCCGCGTCCCTTTCGAGTTGACTGGCGGTTCGAATGAGTGGCATCGCATCTTTGCCGGCAGGATCCAAATACCGGGCTCGATCCGCTGCAAGGCGTGCTTCGATACTCTGCAGGCTGGCCTGAGACGCAGCGAGAGACGCTTCGGCTGACCGCAACGGCAATTCAGGCACGCGTGCGGCGCGTCGAGCGGCTTCCAGATTTTGGGCCAGTACCCGAAGCGATTCATTACCGGAAATGGACGAGATGAGAGACGTCGCCGGGGCAGCGCCGTATGCGGACGCCGCCCAACCAGCAAGTCCGACGAGATCGCGACCATCAGTGTAAAGTGGTGATTCGAAGTCGAAGGCCGCCAGGCGAATCGGCGCGGTGCCTGCAGGAGCCGCGGGCGCGGTCAGGTAAACTTCGTCCAGAACGGCCACACTGCCCGTACGCGCATCAAAGCTGATCCCCTGGGCTGGGGCAACAACGGGGTTCCAGCCGTTCAAAGCAACTGGGACCGCGTTCACGAGAACTTTGTCGTCGGCCAGGGAACGCACGGTCAACAGCGCGCGGTCGGATTTGGTCTCAATTACCAGTTGGACATGAAACCGCCTTTGTCCCGCTGCGAAGTCGTAGCGGGCAGTCTCGAACTCGGAGGTTGTACCGGGTTGATACGCGACGATGCGTCCACTATCAAAGCCCACATACAGTGCCGTCAAACCTTTGATTAGATCTTTGGCGAACTGCAAATTGAAATGTGCATCCTTCAGGAGCAAGACCTGAAATTCGAAGGTCGAACCCTCTTCGAGCGTCTTGAGGCCGGGCAATGCATTCGAGATGACACGTCGTCCTTGCGTCGCGTCGAGACAGAGGGATTGCCGACCTGCCAGAGCGCCCGGTTGGCCAGACTGCGCGGCAGCGGCCCGGGCCGTTTCATAGGCAGCCTCGGCCTGGGCCAGCCGATCTTTGATTTCGGCGGGAACGACGACCGCTGTTTGACGAACCGTCGCCGTTTTCGCTTCAGTGGCGGCCAGTGCGGCGCGGGCTTCCTGGAGAATTGCTTCCTGAATCGCAGGACGCAGGCCCGGATACCAGGCACGAGGCGGAAGTTCGATCGGCCGGATATCAACCGGCTTATCGCCCAGGAACGTGGGGATGGCGGGTGGGATTGTGCCACGTTCCTTCACGCGATTCCGTTCATCGCCTCCCGTGTAGAACCAGGTCGTCGCGTCGGAACTTTTGTCGAAGATACGGACCGAGCCGAGACGTTCAATCTTACGCAGTACTCCGTAACTATATTCGACAAACGGTCCCGGTTCGGCTTGTCCCATGACCCGGTCCTGACGCATTCCGATCGGTTCGAAGAACGCCCGCAGCTGAAAATAATTGTCCTGCGTGATCGGATCGTACTTATGGTCGTGGCAATGGGCACAGTTGAAGGTCAGACCGAGAAAGGCCTTGCCGGTATGTTCAACCGTGTTGCGCATCCAGTCGTTGGGGTTGAGAGCATACCAGTTGCGAGCCAGATAACCGGTGGCCACGGCAGCAGCGTCGTCCTCGGGAGCGATTTCATCGGCCGCAAGCATCTCGCTGAGCATGCGATCGTAACCGTGGTCGTCGTTCAAGGAATTGACAATCCAGTCGCGCCAGCGCCAGATCTGCGGGATGCTGTTCCAGTTATCCGGGACGTGCCGCCGCCCGTACCAGTCGCTGTACCGCCAGATGTCCATCCAATGCCGGGCCCAGCGCTCGCCATATCGCGGATCGGCCAACAGGCGATCGACCACGGTGTCATAGGCCGTGGGTGAGGTGTCTGCAAGAAAGGTTTGGAGTTCTTCGCGAGTCGGGGGAACTCCGATGAGGTCGAAATAGACGCGGCGAAATAACACGTGTCGCTCGGCAAGCGGGCGCGGGGTCAACTGACGTTGCTCAAGCTGCGCCAGAATGAACGCATCAATGGGATGGCCGGTGGCCTCGAGACGCTTTAATTGAGGGAGCGCGGGACGGACTGGGGCCTGGAACGCCCAGTGTTTGCGCGGATCCTGTTCGGGCTGTTCATTGTCGGGGGCGGTAGCGCCTTGCTCAATCCAGTGTTTGATCCGGGAAATCTGCTCAGGAGTGAGTGGCATACCTTCCGGCGGCATCCGGGTCGTGGGGGCCGGGTCTGCAATTCGCGCGACGAGGAGACTCTCGGCAAGGTTTTTTGCGACGACGGCGGGTCCGCTGTCGCCCCCCTTCCGCGTCAATTCCGCGGTATCAAGCCTCAAGCCGGACTGCTGCTTTAAGGCCCCATGACACGCGAAGCAACGTTCCTTGAAAATTGGCTTAATGTCCCGCAAGTAGTCAACAGCCGGTTCAGCAGCGTATGCCGAAGTGACAACGGTCAGCACAATCGTGAGAGTTAACAATGATTTCACTTCGCTCATCTCCGTTTTGAAACTCGCCTGGTTAACTGTGGCGAGCGTTCGGCGTAAGCCGGATTGTATTCGCAGATTAAGGACCGGCGGCATAATTACTGAGCGACTTTAAGTATAGCCGATCTCTCACCAGTGGGCCGACTCCCACCGCTCGGCAGCAGTTTTGGGCTATTGTGCGGCGAGCGCACGCAAAGTTTTGGCCGCAGCTTGGATCGCGGGAAGATGTGACTCGTCGACAGGCGAAATCAGTGGAATTACCGGACCAGTTTCCGCAATACCCGCCAGTTGGACTGCGGCGTGCAGGACGCGGACTGGATTGATCGTGTCGCGCAGGTTCTCGAGGGGATAAAACTGACTGCGGATCCGCTCGGCGGTAGTGAAGTCCTGAGCCTGGATCGCGCGGAGCATGTCGGCAGACAATTTCGGAGCGACGCACACGCAACCGGCCGTGAAACTGGGAAGCTTGAAATCTCGCATGTGAACGATGGCGGGTTGCTCGCCCATCCCGGTGACGATCAGGGAAGGACCAACGGCGTCGACCAGGCCCTGCAGAAATGGGTCGTTGGCCGACTTGTCGCGGACGATGGCGTACTTGATCCACGAGATCAACCCATCATTCATCAGCCGCTGAATCGTGTCGACATCCAGCACATCCTGCTTCAGATAGAGGACTGCCGGGCGTCCAAAGGCGTCGACGAATCGCCGTAAAGCAGATGCGAGGCCGACCGGCGTCGACGGATCGCGCGTCGGCAGAATCATGGCAGTGGGAAACTCGAACTGGGCGAGAATCTTCGCCTGATCGAGCATCATGCCGAACGCGGGTCCCACCGCGGGGATGACGAGTGAACTGGCTGCCGCATTGTCACGGAGCAGCGTCAGCAGTTCGGCATATTCGCTCAACGAGACGTGATTCAGAATTGCGTTGCCACCATACAATAGCGTCGTGACGCCTCCTTGCTCCAGGTAACGGATCATGCGGCCATTTTCGGCATGATTTAAGGTCAAATCGGCGTTGCGGGCCAAAGGGGGGACCGCGATGACTGAACCGGCCAGGGTGGCCGAGTTGATGGGGCGAGTATCCATAGTGGGCTCGTATTTCTTGAGTTGGAGTGACGATATCAAGTGAGCGCCGGTATTCGCGCGAGCGGAGCCGGTACGCTGACCTGTATCACATCAGCAGAATAACATATATGGGAGTGATTTGTCTGGATTGAAGATGCGGGTTCCTTGCTGTTCAAAAAAAATCAGTCAGGACATCAATCACTTACGCTACCGACCTCAGCGTAGACAGCGGCAGCAGCGAAGCCCTACCGACGGTGCTTGCAGCGCCGGTCGTCACGGCAGTACGTACCATTGCGCCCGCCCTTCTACGAGGACCAAGTTTTGATTTTGCGGGACATTTGTGAATCGCTGCGAAATTCCGGATGGCCATCGCACGGACAATTCTCCGTGCGACGTGTCACTTCCCAGCCCGAAGATCACGACCCGCTCATTACTGGCTTGATATCCATCCCCCGCAGTCACCTGCCGTACCAGTTTTTTCTCGCCGACGGTCCACGTCAGGATTGTTCCGATGGCATCGCGCTCTGACTGCACCCCCTTCAAGTGCAAAGCGATAAAGTTGCCGCGTGTGGGGGTCGTATTGGTCAGCAAGGCGGCGGGACTGTCCAGATGACTGATGACGGCGTCTTCCGCGCCGTCCCGATTCCAATCGAGCCGGGCCAATCCGCGGCCGAGATAAGCACCTGAGAAGAACTTGCCCAAACTTGTCGCGGGCAGTTCCTGGAACCGGCCACGGCCAGTGTTACGAAAGAACTGCGGAGGCATGTGATAGGCGCGGCCGTAAGCGCGGTGATCGTCGACATGGCCATTCGTAACAACCAAATCGAGGTGTCCGTCAAGGTCCCCATCGAGGAATTGCGTCCCGAAACCAAGTTGCATCAAACTCGATTCGCGGAGGCCAGCTCCAGCCACTGCATCCGAAAACTGCCCTTCGGCCTGTTGCACATAAAATGCGTTTGGCTCCTGCAGGAAATTTGTGACCAGCAGATCCAGTTGCCCATCTTCAGTCGCGTCACCGACTGCGATTCCCATACACCCTTGAGCGCGGCCTTCGGAACTGTAGGCCAGCCCCAGCGGCAAAGCCTGCTCGGTGAATCGTGGCGGCCCCCCGCGTCGCGGCATCTGATTTACGAAATAAAAGTTCTCATCCAGGTCATTGGCCACGAACAGATCGAGGCGTCCCCGGCCCGCGAAATCAGCGACCGCGACACCCAAACCTTTGCCGCCGGGTGCGGTGAAGCCTGCCCCCGCGTCCGCGACAAATTGCCCGTCCCCCTGATTGAGATAAAACTCGTCGGGTGCTCCCCGAAAGTCGAACGGACCACACATTCGGGGCACCCCGTCCGCGTGCTGGCAGATCCTCTCAAAAACGTCCGGGCCCTCGACATAATTCACAGCATACAGATCAGGCCACGCGTCACCATTGAAGTCTGCGATGACACAACTCGTCGTCCAGCGTCCCGGATCCGCAGCCAGGACTTCTTCTCGAAAAGTGCCATCACCATTGTTCATGAACAACCGATTGCGGCCGATGTTGCCCACGTACAAATCGGTGAATCCATCGCCGTCAAGGTCTCCCGCAGCGACTCCCTGACTATAGGCGTTCTCCCGAACCACCGCCGCACCCGTCACATTTTCGAATCGGCTGGAGCGATTTCGGAACAATTGATCCACGAACTCAAACTTTCCAGACCGCGCCGGCCAGGGACAGCCCTGAGTGAAGTACAGATCCGGCCAGCTGTCTCCGTCGTAATCCAGGACCGCCACTCCTCCTCCGGTGAACTCGTACATGAACTGTCCCGGTGTCGACGCGTCTCCGCTGTTGAAGTAGCAAAAATCGAGTCCCACATCAGCAGCAACTTCTGTAAATTGAATGCGTGATGGCGTGTCTGCGGGGCCTGGCGAGACTTGTGGACATTTTAAAGTCGGCCAGTCGGGAAGCGGAAATTCAGCGATCGCGAAACCGGCCGCCGGGTTCGACTCCAGTCGGGTCCAGGCTGGCACATCAACCAGGCTCGATTCCAATCGCGTCACCGCCGCCCTGGGCCAGGCTGCCGAGGGATCCAACTCGCGCGCATAACGGGACCAGCCCCAAGCTTCCCACAAACGTCCAAGGGACTCCAACTGCTCGGCCACTCGCCTCAAGGGCTCGACCGACGTATGCTCCGAGTTGAGGAGCACCGACTCACGCAACCACAATTCCTGCAAGGCGGCACTCTGTTTGAGAAAGGGGGCGGCGCGAAGGGCATCACCGCGTGCCTGAAGTACCTGCGCAAGTTGATAATTGGCATTGGGCAGATTGGGATTGCGCCGCAAGGCTTCTACATAACATCGGATCGCGCCGGCCTCATTCCCACACCGCCGAGCCCATTCGGCCCGGACTGTCCAGACCTGGGGAAAGTCGTCCGCTTCGGATGGTAATCCGCGTTCCCAATCCGCCAATTCGCCGACACGCCCGCAGGCCAGAATCAGCTCGCCTAATTGAGCTTGAGCCTCCACGAGATTTGGCCGCCTGGCCACAGCCAGCCGTAGACGTCGTTCAGTTTCTTTAAGATCTCCAGCGTTGCGCGCTTCCCAAGCCAAGGCGAGATTCGCGAGCGGGTCTTCGGGCTGGCCGCGAATCCAAAGCTGCCAAAGTTCGGCTGACGGGTGCGCGCCACCTTCTGCCCCCAATAGGGTTAAATGCTCGATACGGTAGTGCCCTTGCCGGAGGAGTTGCAGCACCAGGGGAATGGCCTCCCAACGGCGCGCTGTGAGCCCCAGCAAATCCGCGAGGCCTTCGATTGCGACGGGATGCTGAGGATCCACTTCGAGCACACGGCGAAATCGTTCTTCGGCGGCAGACGGCTGACCAAGGTGCTCGATCAGAATCTGAGCGGCGGACACCTGCGCGGCAATCGTCTCTGTGCTGGACCCCAGCGGCAGCTTGTCATACCAGGCAAGCGCGTTCGCGTAATTGCCCTGCATTCGCTCACAATCCCCGGCAATGACGAGGGCCCGAGACGAACCGGGCCGCCAAAAGAGCGCACCTCGCGCCAGTTCGAGAGCTTCGCCGTGTCGTCGACCAGCGAATGCCTTGCGAGCGGCATTCGCCAAATTGTTGCTACGCCAATCAGCGCCCCACCAACTCCCGGCACCCGCCACGATGAACCCCAAGGCCAGTGTCCATCCTCGACGCGCAAACCAGACCGACTGACGATTCATCTGATCCGCGCCTCAAGGTAGCATGTCGAACTTGAGGTCTGTCTTCTTGCCATCCACCGTGACTTTAAAACCACTGGTCGCTGCCTGGCGATATTTTTGAGGAATGTTTGGATACTCTTTGGGCTTTTCCATCGGTGGCCCTCCCATCTGGGGTGGACTGAGAAAAGCCGGAGGCGGTTCCACGAACACCTGGTACTCGCCAGTCTCCAGGCCGCCTACTGAAGTAAAATCAAACGATCCATCCGATTCCAGATCCACCCCTGAGCTGCCGACTTTCGGATTAAAAAACTGGACGATTCCGTCCGGCACGGCTTCCCCCTTGAAGGTGATCACACCTGAAACGTTGTATTTCGCCGGCCCCGATTTTCCACATCCACAAACAATCAACATTGCAATCAGTAAGGCGACTGCCTGACTACGACCTCGAAAGGACATAACATGACTCCTCATAGCGATCATTTTTCTTCCGTCATGCCGATTGACCCAAGTACAATAATTTATCAACTGAAACCCCTCACCCCTGCCCAAAAGTAACGGGGAGAGGGGAGAGGGTTTCTTGTTTGCTTCTGAGACTTAGAAATCTCCCAGGACGGTACCATCATTCATCACACAGACTCGAACCAGCGTCGCCAAGTTCATATTCTCTGATAAGAAGCGGGTTGAGCCATCGGCCAACAGGGCGTGAGTTCCACCAACGTGAAACGAATTGATGACCGTGTTGAGATACCAGGGCTGAGCTCCGCTGGGAGCACTCTTGGCATAAATCTGGTATCGCACGGTCGTGATCCCCGTCACGATTTCGCACCCGGTGACGGCCGGGAAGACGGTCCGCCCCAAGCTCGTTCCGGTCCAGCCGCCCCAATAATTGGCACGGACGTCCTGGCCCGCCAACATTCCGGACTGTTCCGCCACGAGCATGGTGTTTGAGCTGCCGTCAGTCGCATCTTTGAACCGCGTATGACGCAATGCGGCTAACAGGCCATTGTGGCAATCACGACCCGAATACACGATATCCGAGCATTGTCCGCGGCCAGCGGGATCCCAGTCCGGAGAGATTGTCTCGTCCACTCCGCCGCCAATCCCCACGTAGTCATGAGTCTGGCCATTCGCAAAGTTGTTCATGGAACCCAGAGTGGAGTTCCTGGGAAGCGTGCTGGAAGGGCAGTTGAAGCCAGGCACAATATACCCTGACAAGATGGAATTGGGCGCGTCGTAAGCAGCCGCCCAGCCGGTAAACAATCCGCCACCTCCATTAAAACTCAACTTGCTATACGCGGAAGCCTGATCCATAAACGGCAAAATACCGACCCGCCAGTTCCCCACGTAGTTGAAGTAGTTCCCCAGCGGGAAGCACGTATAGGTTTCATTATAGTTGTGCAGCGCCAGGCCAATCTGCTTCAAATTGTTCTTGCACTGTGTGCGGCGTGCCGCTTCCCGCGCCTGTTGCACCGCAGGCAACAGTAAGGCAATCAAGACCGCGATGATCGCGATAACAACCAGCAACTCGATCAACGTGAAGGCCCGAATCCGCGGCCGCCAACTTCGCGAAGCATGACGCATGAGTGCATCTCCAAAAAAGGACGAGGACACAAGAGCGCAGTACGAGACAAGAAATAAGTCGGGAAATTAGCAAAAGTTGGGAACCCAGACGCACCTGATTTGAAGCAACAGGAAACAGAGGTTTCAAAAAACTTCCGGTCGTGTCAGTATCATATCAGAATGCCGCAGGGTTGGATTTCCGGCAATTCAGGACCATCGAACCTAGAGACAAGTTCCTCTAATTCAAGACGCGATTAAGGCCGACAAGAACGCAGCTGCAATCTAAAGACCAATTGTTGCTCTCCCGTACGGCATTCACATCCCATGCACAAATACCGACATAAGTTCAGCGATGTGTCAAAGAAAGCCATAAATGCAATTGCAATGCCAATCTCGCACGGCCGTCCGGCGAGAATGTGAATTCTGACCACGATTGCGATAAAACCATGAATGGAAGCGATGAATGGGAATTCATTTATGTAATCCGCAGTATTTAATAAACTTTGCTGACGCTACGGCTTGCGATCTGCAAATTTTGCGGGAAGTGCCGCGTAGAATTCAGGCAGTATTTATTCATGCGCGGCGCGCCGTGAAAGGACCAGGACTTGGTTCACCGGCAGGTCCGTTTGAACCCAGATCTCTCCATTCGCCCAGTATACGGCCAATCGCTCGACACGCTCCGTGGCCCCCAAACCGAAGGTCACCGTGAGTTCAGATTGCGAGAGGTATCCCCGGTGAGGATTCGCCAGCCACACTTGCTTGACTCCTCCCGCAGTCAACTCAACCCGGGCTCCGACAGCTTCCGCCCCCTCTGCCCGAACACAAAACCAGTGATTGCCCGACTGCTGTTCATTCCGCAACAGACGTAGCCCGCCTCCGTTGGTTGCCAACAACAAATCAGGATCTGCGTCACCATCGAAATCGGCGAGGGCCGCTCCACGTGCGATTAATGGCCCACCCATCGCGGCCCCCAGATCGCCGGTAGATATCCGCCGAAATTGTCCACCAGCGACATTCCAATACAGATACGGTGTTTGCGCGTGCGACTGACTGGAGCGAAGGTGCTTTGCCTCCGCATCAATTTGTCCATTGGCAATGACGAGATCGAGCCGTCCATCCAAATCGAAATCGCACAGCAGTGGAGTCAATTTCTGCGACACGCGGGACTCTTGTCCGAAGCCGGCTAGCACCGCGTCGTCTGTGAATTGCAGTAGCCCGGGGGCCGCCCGAAAAAAGGCGAGCGCTTCCCCCGTCGCCGTGCCGCAGGCCACGCCCCACCCGCCTGATTCCGGAAGCCACGCCGCATCGACTCCGAATTGCCGCCGGACGAGTCCGGCAGGATCAAAACCCAGTCCACAATTGGCCCCGATCTCACGGAAAGTCCCATTCCGCTGGTTATGAAACACAAAATTCGGAGTGCTATCATTGGACACCACGACATCCAGCCAGCCATCGAGGTCAACGTCGATGGCGACCATTCCCAGCGACTTCCCCAACAGAGACCCGGTATTACGATCGCGTACCACCAGCCCCGCCGCCTGGGACACATCCGTGAAATGGCCGCCGCCGTCATTGCGGTACAGGTAAAGATGCGAACCTGCGAACAATTCCGGGCGGCAGTAGCTTCGGCCAGTGCCGGTCACCGTACAGTCAAGCTGCAAGTCGAGTTCGCGGGACCAGGCAACGTAATTGGCCACGAACAGATCCAGATCGCCGTCCCGGTCGAAGTCCCACCAGCCACAACCGGTACTCCAGGCCTTCGCATCTCCTGCTACGCCCGCGACATCGGTCACATCTTCAAACCATCCGCCCCGGTTGCAAAGCAGGCGATTGGGGCCAACGCACGTTAAGAACAGATCGATCTGCCCGTCATGATTATAGTCAGCGGCTGCAGCCCCCATGCCGTGCAATGTCAACTCGAGGCCCGCGGCTCGCGTCACGTCGACGAATTGCCCCGCCCCGTCGTTTTGATAGAGGCGTACACTACTGACCGACTCTGACGGAACATCCTGCCAGGGACTGTTTCCAATTGTCAGAACATCCGGAGCGCCGTCAGAGTTATAGTCGAAGACCACACAACCCCCGGCCATCGTCTCGGGCAGGAGTTTTTCTCCCCGAGCCCCGTTCGGAATGATCGCTCCGAGCCCCACTTTTTCCGTGACATCACGGAAGACAAAGGGCGACGGCCGATCCTCCTGCGTCGCAGGAATTGGGGGCGGTTCGAGGGCCACCCTTCTGACCAGATCCAGTGGGGGTCGCCTGGACCCGCCCCAGCCGTACCACCACAACGCGGCTCCGGCCACCAGGCACGCCGCCAGCCAAAGGGAGCGCTGCAGGGCGTGTCCTATCAGAACGTCGTCACCTGGGGCAGCCGCGGAATCGGTGGGATGCCTGTGATTCATGGGGCGTTGGAATCCAATGGTGTGGGCGCCTGCTCTCCTGCTGGCGCCGGCAGCGGTCGCGGAGTGGCGTGCAGGGGATAGATCACAATACCTTCGGAAGACCGATTGGCCGCCGCATTTCCGCGACGCGCGATCTGATGGGGAACGGCCGGCGCCGTATCATCAGTTTTGTAGCGCGCATGCAGTTGGCTGTGTTCCCCGGCACGAGAAGCGTCGCCTAAACGCGAGAACAGAAGGCCGAGATTGTAGTGCGCAGTAACATTCTCTGGATCGAGTTTCAGTGTCGTCACAAACTCTTCCGAGGCCTCGCGCAGCAATTGTTCGCGCCTTTCGGGGTCAGCGGCCTGCCGCGCCTGCTCAAACAGGACCTGCCCCAACTCATTATGAACCACGTAGTCGCGGCCAAAATCATAACCGCGGTCGCGCATACTCTGGGTCTGCTGCGTCAATACGCCGCGCAGATTCCGTGCGGCGCCTTCCAGATTGCCTTGTTGTCGGTTCACCACGCCACTGACCCAATTAATCGCCCAGGGAGCGTACACAGGCTCCGTGAAGAAGAGCGGCTTATCGACCAGCGTCGCAAATCTGACGGCCTGTGCCGCTTCGTCCAGGCGACCCTCGGCGAGCAAGACCCGGGCCAGGTGAAGCCGCACATCCGGATAGCCAAAATGATCGTTAAGATAGCGAAAAATCTGTTCCGCCTGTTTGAGCTCCGCACTCCGCATCCCGGACTGCTCTAATCCGTTACCTTCGCCCAGTAGGGCCAATCCGTAGTCGTTCCAGCGCATGTAAATGTGATCGCGCACGATTGGATAAGCCTGGGCCGGAGCCTTCCGGGAAACTCCAGCGACCGGAAACACGACACGGTCTGATGCCAGAGTGGTCACGGGCAGCGGATTTCGGCTGGTCTGACCAGGAACCTGCCCGCGAATCGGCAGGTCTCCGGGTTTTGCTGAAGCGGTGACAAATTCCCAATAGGCATGGTCGAACTTGCGGTACTGCAGCTTGACCTCGACGGTCACCAGGTCGTCGAGATGTTCGGGAAGAATCAGCCTGTAATGGGCGACCTGAGCGGAACCGGGGGGGATCTGGTGATTGTACAACGGCGTGAAGATGTCCTGCGGATTGCGGCGATCGATCCTTCTCCCGTTACGATCAAGCATATAGACATTGATGAAATGCGCGGAGCGGTCCACCTCTCCACGGGCATCAATCTGGCCATTGTGGGCCAGCAGACGTTCCCCGCTGGTGACCGTGACCTCCACCCAGAGTTCGTTCGAATCGACGGTCCCCTGCGTCAGATGATGCCCCACCTTGAGGTTGCGGATGACTGTCTCTAACAAGTATGTTTGTCCAGGACGCAGTTCGGGCAACGCGGGGCGGAGCGGTGCGGTGAGTGTTCCCTCGATTGTTCCACCTTCCTTTAAACCGAACAGATCGACGCGAGCCGCCGTCTTCAAGAACTCCTGGTGCGCCGCCACAATCTCGGGCTCATCACGCAGTGCCGGGAGCGCCGTATTCGCTCCCAGAAAGAGATGGTTATGGATGCTCAGTTGCTCCGCCCCGGGAAACAGCCGTGCGCCAAAGTCCGACGATTCCTTCAGCGGCATGTGGCACGTCGCGCAATTCGCGTTGGCCCGCATTCCGTAATAGTTGCTGCGGGCGCCATGTCCCGAAGCGCCGCTCAGCAAAAACGGATCGTAATGATTCTGCCCCCGCAGGAATTCCCGATAGTGATTGAGCTCATAGGGAAGATGCACCTTATGACATGCGGAGCAAAACTCTTCGGTCCGGTGCAATGGCTTTAAGAACGTTTTCTTGTGGAACGCCGGCTTCGCCTTGACCAGCTGGGCATTGATGGCTTGCAGCCAGGGGTGATCACTGTCTGCAAAGGGATAATGCAGCGGTTCCTCGATCGTATAGTCCGCATTTCCGCGCGGACTGTTCACATGGGTGATCGCGTGACATGCAGTGCATGTAATGCCGGCTTGCGCCGTCGGATGGCTGACGTCGTCAAACTGCGGGTCGTCAAACGATCCACTAAAAAACGGGACAGGATCATGACAACCCGCGCACCAGCGTGCCGCTTGCACCGAACCATCGCGTTTAAGACTCACAGCGCGCGTTTCCCGGACACTGGCCAGATACATCGGGTTATTGAATGAACTGAAATGATGAGCGCTGTGAAACCAGCCCTGATAGGCATCCGCGTGGCATTTCAAGCAATACTGGTCCCGCATCAAGGCGTCAGCCGGAATGAACTTTCCCGAGGCGGTCCGCGCCAGCGACGGGCGGAAATAAGCCTCACCCGATGCCGGTCCTGTCACATTCCAGCGACGCGGATCCTGGGACTGGAGCAACGCCATTCCACCTGCGACGCCGAGGACCAGGGCTCCATACGCCAGTCCGGCGCGCCACCGGATCGGCGGTCCGGCCAGGCGATGCAGCCAATACAGCCAGATGACGACCAGCGGCATCGCGACATGCAGCCCATAAACGAGACCCCGGACCACGGGATGTCGGAGTTCCACAACCCCGATCCGCATTAACAACAGCCCCGAACCCAGGAGGGCCACTGAAGCACCGAACAGGGCATAGCCGATTCTAACGGCGCGACGATTCGGCCGCGCACTCGCGGATCGCAAATGCAATCCGGCAAATACCAGGAACGGCACGACGACGAGCAACCCCAGCACCAGGTGCAGCAGGACCATCCACAGATAGAAATAATCCTGATAGACTTCTGCAGTGCCCCACTGTTCGCTCCACCACTCCATCCACGTGATCGCGGCCAGATAGGCCGAGTTGACCCCCAGCAGCGCCGTCAGGACAAACACGACAAGCATGAGATAACGCAGTCGCGGCCCTACGGCGGGCTCGTAGTTCCGCCTGCGCGGGGGCGGCGAGTCATTCGTTACAAAATCTTCCATTATCCTGGTCCGTGGGGTGCACCAACTCGAGCGGCGGGCAAGACCTCGGCCGACCAGGCGCCGACCAGCATCAGCACGGCCGCCAGCCCCAGGAACATCAGTTTATTCCCCGCCCCCTCAGGCAAGGGGATGTCCGACCGGTCCAGCTGGAACAGGATCGCGGCCAGCGGTTCGTAAAGCAGCGCTGCAAGCAGGCCGCCGATCATTCCCCCGAACGCCGGTCGCACCAGGCGCCGCCGCCCCAACGCCAGTCCGAGTATCACACCGCATGCCAGTCCCGGAACAATCCACCCGGAGGCGTGAATCAGCGACGACCGCAAAGTGACATCGAATTCCTTGCCTCGGCCCAAGGCGAATGCTGTCCTGGCGGAAAGATAACCACCGGCGATGCCCGCGATCATTCCGAGTCCAGTGCCATATGCCCACGTCCGAGCCATTGACCAGAAAGGCCCACCGCGGACTAAGGCCAAAGTAAGACTGAGGCAAAGTCCCAGACAAGTACCAAAAACTCCCAGGTTCAGAATCGAATTTCTCGATACGGCATCCCACTGGTTCTGTCGCTCCTTGGCCCAGGCGATCGGGTCCTCGGCGTTGGCACGAATCCGGTTGGTCATCTCAACCGTCAGATTCTCCATCGGAAACGCACCTTCGAAATGCATCAGAACGGGCCAGGCCAGGCCGGCCGCGAACAGCGCCGTAATGATCAGATGCCAAGTTTGCAGCTGCATCGCGGGCACCGGCGCGGGCGCGTCCCGGGGTTCAGTCGCGAATTCATTGACCGGGATGGATTCACTCATGGATCTTCTCCCCAGAAGGGACGGTGTCGCCCACGGCGTCACGTGCCAGGCGAAACCCGGTAATCGCATTTCGCTGCATCGACTTGAGTCCTACTCGGTCCGATGAACGCAGGAATAAAGTTAAGCTCAAATAGGACCCTCCCCGCAACATGCGCATGTCCGTAATGTCCGGAGTCGATGGGTCGGGAATACTTTTCCCCGCATAATTGGTGCCCTGCCAGGCATCCGCACACCACTCGAACACATTCCCATGCATGTCATAAAGTCCAAACGCATTCGGCGCGAAACTTCCGACCGGGGCGGTGAAGGCGTAATGGTCGTCCCAGTCCATGGACCAGGTGGCAAAAGGGTAAGCTTTACGAAGCGAGGCATCGCAGATGTTGGCCGCGCCGACCAGGCTCGCCTCTTTCGAACCGCAGGACCAACGGGTCGATGTTCCCGCTCGGCACGCATATTCCCACTCCATTTCTGTCGGCAGCCGATACGTCACTTTTTCTTCGCCACTCAGCCAGGCGCAGAATGCCTGAACATCGTCCCAGTTCACATTCACGACAGGGTGCGTGTCATCCTGATCGAAGCCGGTGCGACGCCAGGAACTCTGCGGAACAGGCCCCAGCCGTCGAGTACGGGCGTCGTAGGCATACCCCCCCTCACCAGTCTTCTCAGCAGCTGTGAGATAGCCCGTCGCGGCAACGAATTTCCGATATTGGCCGACCGTCACTTCATGGACACCCAGCCAGAACGAGCGTTCGATTCGCGCCCGATGGACTGGCTGTTCGTCAGGATTCGACCAGTCATCGGATTCCGGTGCACCCATGTCAAATTCACCGGTCGGCAGCTGAACGAACTGGATCCCCAGCGAGTTTGTAAAATGAGGCAGATTCAACGTCTCAGTGGAACCCACCGCTTCCGAGGCCGCGTGCTTGTCCGAATTCAAAGCGGACGATGGACCTCCACAGCCCCATGCGGCGGCCGTTAAACTGATCGCCAATAAAGTCAGACCGCGACGGCGCATTGGGAACTCGCCACCCATCAGGTAGGATGTGGGTCTCATTCTTTGTTCTCCGTCACGTCCAGTACGACGTTCAGGGACAGCGGGCCGGGAACGGTCTGACGCCGCCCGGAAGGCCACTGGATTTCCAGTTCATCCAATTGGGTGATACTCCCCAATCCGAAATACAGTAAGTCGGCACTTTGCGATAGATAGCCCGATTTTCCATCATGAACCTGGGTCCACACCTGTTTGCCCGCCTTGACACGCACGACCGCCCCTAGTCCTTGCCGGCTTGACGCGGTTCCGCGAAGACGGACCTTCAAATACTGGAGTTTGGGGTGGCGTTCCGCAAAGTTACTGACGAGGACCAGGGGCTCGGAATTGAAGTCATTCGTGACGATATCCAGATCTCCATCCTGGTCCAGGTCGAAGATCACGGACGAGCGCGACCCCAAAGCCGCCCAGACCACGACCCGACCTGAACGCCCCTGGCAATCCAGATGACCGGCATCCGCCCCGCCGCAGCCGACTTCGTACCAGGGAATGGCGGTCCGGCCTCCGCGGCGCGGCTCAACGCCGAGCACGAATTCACTCCCCAAGAATTTGCGGCCGCGATCATTGAGCAGTACGGAATTGACTCCATAACGGAACGGCAAATTCATACTGGAGGCAATGAAGACGTCTTGAAATCCATCGGCATTCAGATCGCCAACGCTCAGACCCCATGGCCAATAGTTCTCGGCCCCGACTGAATCAGAGACTTCCTCAAATTTTCCGTTCCCGGCATTACGGAAAAAGGCATTGCCGTACAGACTCTGTCCCTGAGTCTGCAGAAAGCTATCGGGAAACTTCATATCCGATTTGAGTTGTTCTCGCTCAGGGCCAATGTGGGAACTCATGTCGGAATGCATGTCGGTCACGAACAGATCCAGGTCGCCATCATTGTCGAAGTCGAAAGACTTGATTCCCATTGACCCCCAGGGCGTCTTGGGAAAGACTTCTCGACTCTTACAAACGAAACTCTGCCCCTTCACATTCTCATAATATTCGTCATTTCCCTGCATATTCACCAGATACAAGTCAGGCCAGCCGTCCGAGTTCACGTCCAGCGGGCTGGCATCTCCGGACCAACTCTCGTCCACCAGGCCCATCACTTCAGTCACATCCCGGAACACGTTCCCACCGAGATTCTGATACAGAATGCTGCGTTCCGCCCGCTCCGGCTTTAAATGTCCTGCGAAGGCATCCTTATAGGCATCGTAATAGAAATATTCCCCCTGCAGTTCGTCGCGGAGTGGCTCCATCGTGACGCGTTTACGTTCATCACTGGTAAATCGTCCCACGTTCACGACAAACAGATCCAACAGACCGTCGCGATTGAAATCAAAGAACACCGCGGCAGATGAATGACCGACGTAGTTCGTCCCAGAGGCGACCGAAATATCGCGAAAGTGCCCTGTTCCGTCGTTCTCGAACAGCGCATTCCCGCCGCGAGTCGTGGTCACATACAAATCAGGATCGCCGTCATTGTCGATGTCTGCGAAAGAGGCCGAGACACCAATGCGGTCGGCAAGAGCCACCCCTGATGCAGATGTGATGTTCTCGAATTTTCCACCGCCGAGATTCCGCCACAGTTCATTGCCACCGACCTGATTGACGAAGTAGATGTCCTCGCGCCCGTCCAGATCGGCATCGGCGATCGCCACACCGTTACCGTGATCGTAATGCCCGGCTTTGTAAAACTTTCCGGCGTCGTCCACAATCTTATTTCGAAAGCGAATTCCACTCTCGATCCTGCGGTCAGTGAACTGAAAATCGTGCTGCGCTGAATAATCCTTCGCGGCCACAAGTTGGGCTTCGCGGCGGGAGGCGAACCAGGGGGGATTGACGATTTCGGGAGGCACGGCCTTACGCTCCGCAAACGTCCGTCGCAGGTCATCCACGAGCAGCGGAAGTCCTTCCGGAGTTGGTGAGTAATCTCGACCGCGAACGCGACCTGTCGCATCGACCAGTACCAGACACGGTGGCGAATCGCCGGATGTCTCCGCGTTTTCAGCCGCCGATTCTCCAAGGGCGGTTTTACTCCAAACCGACACCTGATCAGTTGCGAGCGTGACGATTTTCCAGGCTGCGGAGGGGCTGAATGGTGGTTGCGGCGGGCTGTTTGCCGGCGGCGACTGGCGGAAACACACCAGATGAATTTCACGCTGTTCCGGCAACTTTTCCACCGCTGTCGACAACTTTGCCAGAGCGGCAACCAGGGGACCAGGAACTCCTGATTCGGGTAGCAAGATCGCAATCCACACGCAGCCATCCAATTCGCGGCTATCGAACCAGGTCCCATCCGTGGCATGACCGGAAAGTTCGCCCACCCGCCCCAATACGGACAGGCCCGTTGCAGGGTCAGCAGATACTTGTGTTGAAGTGATTGGACTCGCCGCTGAAGAGGGCGGCCCGGTTCGCGGCGAAACTTCGGAGGGCTTGCCCGTGCACCCGGCAAACAGTAGACACACGACGACCATTACGCAACGAGCGCTCAATAGCCAGTGCCAGATTGTCCGAAATCTCGACCCGATGTTGCAATCTCCCGTTGAGCATTTCATGCGATCGCGTTTGCGCCTCGGCCGTCACCGCTGTGTTTGCTGCTCAGTCTCGGCTATGGCTTGCCAGCGACGGTAATCCCGCCAACTTTGGATAATGACCGTTCCGGAGAGTGCGTTATGGGCATTGTTGCAAAACTGGTCTCCCCGGAATTCCGATTCGCCCGGTTTGCCGGAATTGAATTCCACGAAATAAGTCAGGTCGGGAATCGCAATTTGTTTGATCTGCAGGGCGGTTAGCTCGAACGTATAGAGGTAGTCTCGACTACGTAAGAGAACTCGAGTGGGGATATTCGCGGGAAGTCGTAACGGAGGCGCCAGATGCAGGTCGTCGACCGTTCCCAGCTTTCCGTCGCGGCCCGGATCAGTAATTTCCCAACAAAAATTAGTGCCAGTCAGCACGACCTCCCAGGGCAGGTTCTGCGCGGCGGGAGGCAAATCACTCTCGCAACCCGCAAGAAATACTCCCAGTCCCCAACCTGCGACGCGAATCATGATCTCGCGAGAGAAAGTCTGGTGGACTCGATTCCGCACGATCAGTTCCTCGTTTCCATTTCGTCTCCAGCGCCATTTTCCATGCGCGATTTTCCGAGACTCCTGATTGCACTATCTCAATGGCACCTATTCGCCAGACTACGGCGGACCGTGAGTTTGCTAGTTTACCTGTGAATTAAACGAGTTCTGGTATCGGCTGCCCGTCGTCCAAAATTGCGATCGGGCGGCCGAAGAAATCGGTAAATGTACGACGGGAGTCGATTCCAAGATGGCGATAAATGGTGGCCAGGACATCTTGCGGCTTGTAAGGCCGTTCGGTTGGAAACTCTGCTTTGGAGTTTGTCGCGCCGACCACCTGCCCCATCCGCAGTCCCCCTCCCGAGAGCAACACTGTGGCGGCGTCCGGCCAGTGGTCGCGTCCTACGCCCATGCTGTTCGTACTCAAGCGGGGAGTTCGTCCGAATTCCCCCATGACCACGACAAGCATTTTCTGGTCCAGTCCTTTCGCAAAAATGTCCTCAATCAGGGCCGATAATGCCTGATCCAGATAGGGCAGCCGAGTCCGCATGTAACCCGCAAAGTGCCCCGGCCGGCCCGCATTGCCACTGTGGTCGTCCCAGTTGGTGAAGTCCGGTCCTGTTTTGGGAGCATCAATGTAAAGGCTGATCACGGCCGTGCCAGCTTCGGCCAATCGCCGCGCAAGTAGGCACCCTTGCCCCCACAAGTGGCGTCCGTAGCGATCCCGTAGCGTGTCCGGTTCCTGCTTCAGATCGAATGCTTGAGCCGTCTCGGGACTGGTCAACATCTGAAACGCCAACTCGTGAAAATCGCGCATCCCCTGCACCTGTCCGGTCAAATCGAGATGCGAACGAAACCCGTCGAGCCGAGCCAACAGCTGTCTGCGATCGGACAGAGAGGCCGTCGCTTCGCCACCCCCGACACGGATCTGTGGACCGGCATAACCCGGCACAGACGGGTCGCTCAATTCGAACGCTCCATGATGCAGTCCGAGATAGGTCGGACGTGTCATATAAGGTTTGGCGGGAATGGCAATATACGGTGGAATCGCCCGTTCATTCATCCCTCGTACACGACTGGCCACCGATCCGAAATCTGGATGTTCGCTCTTTGATTGCGAAGTAGGATCCAACCGAGACGGCCGCTTTCCCGTCAGGACCAGGATCCCCCCATCACTATGAATTCCAATATCGTGGTGGATTGATCGAACCAGCGAAAACTTGTCTGCGATTTGGGCCTGCCGTGGGAAAAGTTCGCAAATGTCGAGTCCCGGAACGTTGGTCGCGATCGGCTCGAAGACACTCCGATAACTGCTCGGGGCAGAGGGCTTGAGGTCATAAGTCTCAAGTTGCGACGCACCTCCATGCAGGTACAGCAAGATCACTGACGTCTGCAGATTCGAATAGGCCGTGGCAGCCCGCCCGGCGCAAACGTTCGCGAACGACAGCCCGCCAACCCCCAAGGCCCCGACTTGGAGGAAGCAACGGCGACTGAACAGTTCCTCACCGTAGTCTTTCCGCATGCAGACTCCATTTGGCTGGGATTCTTCAAATGGTCGACGACTTCAACACGGAAACGTCTAGCAAGTAGGATGCCAATATTGACTTTTTTAAGATCGCTTGAAATCGGAGCGGGTTGATTCTACATCGGCCCTGACATAACCTTTGGTACGCTGGCCCCTTCCCCTGTCAGGAATTTGTTAATGGGTGAACACCCTCCAGGCGCTGCCGCCCTTTCCTCGTGCAATGGGACTCCGCCAAACGCTCGAAGGATCCCCAAGTGGATGAGCGGCACAGGCTTGGTGGCTCTCGCATTGGTACTCCTGGGTGGCTGGTGGTGGTTCTCGCCCGAACCGGTCGAGCGAATCGTCCGTCGCGGCCGGTTCCTGCTCGCACAGCGTAGGTTTGATCAGGTTCTACAGCATGTTGAGCAGGTCTTACGCCGCGACCCGCATTCGGTGCCGGCCTTGCTACTTGCCGCGGAAGCGGAAATCGGTGCCGGACGCAACGCCAAAGCCTTACAGCATCTTGAAGCCATCCCTGACGACGGTTCTCCGCAGGCGATCGCCGCTCGGTTGCTGGCCGCCGATCTCTTTCTGAATACGCTGCAGGAGTTAGACCCGAGTGAAGAACACGTTCGCCGAGCACTGACAATGGCGCCGGATTCCGCTCCCGCTCAGGAAAGAATGGTCTACATCCTGGGCCTCCAGTCCCGAAGCTGGGAGGCCATCCCGTTTCGGCTGCGAAGTCTAACGCACGAGCGGCCAACTTCTCTGACGTTGTTCTTTCTTTCTCTGGCCGAGAATGCTCTCGAAAACCCGGAGCACGTCGAAAACCTGGCGAAATCCGCGCCGGATGATCCAGGAGTGCAATTGGCGGTCGCACGAGTGCAATTCGAATTAAAGAACTACACAAATGCAGAAAAACTCGCCTCCGCAGTCGCACGTCGACATCCCGAACGGGCCGAAGCATTCGTCCAGTGGGGACGCGGCTTGCTCGAACTCGGACACGATGATCAATTCCGAACCTGGAGCCAGACAATTCCCTCGACAGCCGAGGAACACCCTGGCGTCTGGTATCTGCGTGGCGCGTGGGGACTTCGCGCAGGACAAACTCGCGTCGCGGTGCGGTGCTTCTGGGAAGCGTTGCGCCGCGACCCCAACCACCAAAAGGCATGCTATCAACTGGGGCAGTGCCTCGTGACGTTGCAAAAGAAATCGGAAGCCGAGCCCTTTCTGAACCGCTCACGACAATTGGAAGCGTATGCCCGACTCGCCGAAGCCGGCCACAACTTGCAACAGTCCAGGACGTGCCTGCAGGCAGCGTGCCAGGCGGAACAATTGGGATTGTTGTGGGAAGCATGCGGCTGGGCTCAGGTCGCCCTGGACTTGGACGCGACGCAAACTGCGGCAGTCCAGCTCGCGGAGCGTCTGAATCCGCAGCTCCAGAACTTGCCTCTGGTCCGCGCCGCGCCCGGTTCCAATCCCGCGGACGCGGTGGACTTGTCCGCCTTTCCGTTGTCATCTAACCCCCATATTCCGCAGCGGGCAGCGGCCCCGACTGCGAAGCATGACGATGCGGCAAATTCTTCGCGGAATCTGATCACGTTTGAAGATTCCGCAGCACGAGCCGGGCTGAATTTCGAATACTACAATGGCGGTGAACCGCGAACGAAAGGGCTCGCCAAAATGTACGAAGTCGTGGGTGGAGGGGCCGCGGTCCTGGATTACGATCAGGACGGCCACCCAGATCTGTACCTGCCTCAAGGCGCCACCTGGCCTCTCAATGAGACCCAGCGAACACACCTCGACCAACTCTTTCACAACCTGGGAGACGGGCGATTTCAAAATGTCACGGGCGCCGCCAAAGTGCTGGAACCCGGCTTCAGCCAGGGGGCCGGCATCGGAGACGTGAATGATGACGGATTTCCAGATGTGTACGTGGCCAATATCGGTGGCAATCGGCTCTTCGTGAATCATGGAGATGGTACGTTCCAGGATGCAACCGCCATTACCGGAACAGCCGGGGAACGATACACTGCAAGTGTGCTGGTTGCCGACGTCAATGGCGATGCCTGGCCCGACATCTATACCGTCAATTACCTCGCCGGCGATGATCTTTTCACGCGGGCCTGCGGTGACAGTACTGGTTATGTGGGTTCGTGCCTGCCTCAACTGTTTTCCGCAGCCGCGGACCAGCTGTTTTTGAATCTGGGCGACGGGCGTTTCGAAGAGATCTCGCGCGAGGCTGGTATCGGCGAAGTGTCTGGGAAAGGCCTGGGGATCGTCGCCTTCGCTGTGGAAGGTGGCGGACCGTTGCGGCTGTTCGTCGCCAACGATGTGGGGCCCAACTTTTTGTTCGTCAATCAGGCGTCCGCTGGAGAACGTCCCCGGTTTGTAGATCAAGGGTTCCCTGCCGGGGTCGCGGTGAACGGCGCCGGACGATCCGAGTCGAGTATGGGTGTGGCCGCCGGGGATTATGACGGGAATGGAAGTCTGGACCTCTTTGTCACGAATTTCGATGAAGAAACAAATACACTTTACGACCAGCAGTCCGCCGGAGTTTTTGTTGATCGGACGGCCGCCGCGGATCTGAACAAAAAACGAGAACCCTATGTGGGCTGGGGCACCCAATTTCTGGATGCGGATCTGGATGGTTGGCCCGATTTGATCCTGACCAACGGACATGTCAACGACGTGCGTCGGAGCGGCAAGCCATTCCAGATGCCGGCAGAGTTCTTTCGCAACCGCGGAAATGGAACATTTGAAAATGTTCCCGCCGCCGATCTCGGGCCCTTCTTTCAGGTGCGGCGTCTGGGACGCGGACTGGCCCGGCTGGATTGGAATTCCGATTGTCGCGAAGATGCCGTCATCTCCCATCTCGACGCCCCAGTGGCGTTGCTCACGAACACCACTCCGTCGCCGGGCCATTACTTCACCCTGGAACTCCGCGGCGTGCGGTCGAATCGGGATGCCATTGGGGCCATCGTGCAGATCCTGGCCGCCGGACGAACCTGCGTACGGCAACTGACAGCCGGAGATGGAAACCAGGCAAGCAACGAGCGAAAACTCATATTCGGCCTGGGTACGGCCAAGCGGGTCGAGCAACTGGAAATCCAATGGCCTTCGGGAATTAAACAGTCATTCACTAATCTTCCCGCAAATACAGCTTGGCTGGGTATTGAAGGCCATTCCAAGCTCATATCAACTGCGCGATCGGTTTCCCCTCCGGCAGAATCGCCAGCGGACGCCCCGAGAAATCCTTGATCGTCCGCTGGCTATCGATTCCCAGGTGCCGGTAGACCGTCGCCATCATGTCCTGCGGCGTCACCGGGTTTTCGATCGGGTATTCCGAACGTGAGTTGGTGGCCCCCACCACTTGCCCCATCCGCAGACCGCCCCCTGAAATAAATGCACTGTACGCGCTGGGCCAATGATCGCGGCCGACGCCCGGCTGGTCAGAGAAATTCTTCGTCGCATAGGTGACTTTGGGGGTCCGGCCGAATTCACCACACGCGATCACCAGCACCTGTTTCTCCATGCCGCGATTGTGCAGGTCCTCGATCAGCGCGGTCAGGGCCTGATCCATCTGGGGCAAGCGCTCACGTTGAGCATAATCGAGATGGAACGCACCGGCGTGATCGTCCCAGCTGAAATTCTTAGTCGTATCATTGGGTGCCGTGGCATCGATATTGACCACCGCCACCCCGGCCTCGGTGAGTCGCCGGGCCAGCAGGCAACTTTGGCCCCAACGATGCCGGCCGTATCGGTCCCGCAGTTTTGGATCTTCATTCCGCACGTCAAACGCATCCGCCACCGTACGGCTGGTGAGTACCTGAAAGGCCGCCGCGCGAAATTCTTCAACACCTTCCAGTGATCGATTGAGATCCAGGTCGCGGCGAAAGCGATCGAACTGGTTCACAAGAAATTTGCGATCATCCAGCCGTGCGTTGTCGAGTCCCGTGGCGAGCGTCAAGTTTTTGGGTGCATATTCGGGATGCGACGGATCGCCCGTTTCAAAAGCTTTGTGCGACACCCCCAGATAATTAGGGAGCGTCATGAATGGTGCCCGTTGCACACCGACATACTGTGGCATGCCCTGCGGGTGCCGGCCACGGACATAGCTGGCCACCATCCCGAAATCGGGATGTTCCGATTTGGCGGTCGAGGTCGGGTCGGCGATACGCGGCGTCTTGCCAGTCAACACTTCGATGCTGCCATCATTGTGCGATGCCATGTCATGATGCAGCGAACGAATGATCGAAAACTTGTCGGCCATTTGGGCTTGGAGCGGAAAATACTCGCAGATATCCAGCCCGGGAACATTCGTACGAATGGGACTCAGCGGCCCGCGATATTCGCGCGGAGCAGCGGGTTTCATGTCGTACGTTTCAAGCTGGCTGGGCCCGCCCCACATCCAGAACAAGATAACCGATGTGGCAGGCTTGGGACCAGCGGCCGACGCGCGCAGCCGCAAGACGTCAGACAACGTCAGTCCGCCCAGTGCCAAAACCCCGGCACGCAGGAATTCACGTCGTTTCAGCGCGCCGCGACAGACAACATCACTCATGGAAGAAACTCTCCTGAAAATATGCAGCCGCGCTTATCTATCTATACCAGCAACACCGGCAAAGGTAAATAAGAATTCCTGAAATCGAAACTCGAAATCGGAAGATGATAAACAGTTCGAGACGCGGGAACAGAGCGGCTCAGCCGATCTTGCTATTGCCACTGAACTCCTGGTGGTATGATTCCAGACCTCATGTTAAGACATTTCCGAGGGTCTTCTGATGTATGAACCGCTGCATTTTTCGGGTGGAGTCTTCAGCGCGCAAATCGACGGAGGACGGGCTGGAGCCGAAATCGAGTTGGACACGACGTCGATTGTCGCACGCGCCAGCACTGGGCAGACGTTTTCGATTCCCTTTCGAGACTGCAATTTAGATCTGGGAGGTTCCAGCGGGCGGATGGTCTTCTGTCGCACTTCAGATCGCACCATGACGATTTTTTGTGAGGATCGACCATTCCTGGCGGCGCTCGAGCGAGAAGCCCGGAGTGACCTGTCTGAGCAGATTACCAGTCTCCGCGCACGGCGTTCCAGTGAACGCTGGAAGTCTCAGTTTTTTCTCTGGTTTGGCGGTGTTGCCGCCATCTTATTGCTGATCGGTTCGTATTACGGTCTGATCGCACTCGCCAAGCTCAGCACACGCGCGCTGCCCGTCAGCGTCGATGAAAAGATCGGCAAGCTGGCACTCGACTCCATAGACTTGGGAGGGCCGGTTGTTCGAGACAAAGTCGTCGTGAAAGCAGTCGATGAAATCATAAAAACGCTGGAACCGCATTCCGAACTGAAGGGCCTGACATTTGAAGTCCGGATCATCGATTCCCCAGAGGTCAATGCGTACTGTTTACCCGGCGGGAAAATGGTGGTCTGCACCGGTCTGCTAAAAAAGGCCAAGGACCCCGAACAGGTTGCCGGCATCTTGAGCCATGAAATGGCTCATGCCATCCGGCGTCACGGACTGCAACGCGTGGCCGAATCGCTGGGACTGATCGCGGCGGTCGAATTGCTCATTGGCGATGTCGGTGGACTGGTCGCAATTGGAGTCGAATTGACGAAACAAGGGACGCTGACAAGTTTCAGTCGGGCCGCTGAAACGGAAGCCGATATTGTCGGAGCCACGATGATGCACGACGCGGGAATCGATCCCCGTGAATTGGCCAAATTCTTCGAACTGCTACGCGACGAAGGAAATAATGCACCTGGGGCAATCGCCTGGCTGAGTACTCACCCCCAACACGACGTCCGCATTACAACAATCCGAGGCTTGCTTGCGAAATTTCCGCCAAAAGCATATCGTGCTCTCGAAATCGATTGGCCGGAAGTTCAAAAGCATCTCGCAAATCTGAACGCGGGAGATTAGCACGTCTCGGAACTGAACGAATCAACGCGTACAATCTGTGGAACCTGTTCATAACTCACTCGTGTACTCAGGGAAAAACCGATGGAAGTCATCACACGGAATCGCCCTTCATTTGCCAATGTGCTGGTGAAACTGAAACCGGGTGAAAAGATTATCGCGGAAGCCGATGCGATGGCCAGCATGAGTGCCTCTGTCGAAATCCGGACGCGCTGGAACGGCGGGATTTTCAAGGCGATCCTGAAACGCGTGTTCGGCGGCGAATCGATGTTCGTGAACGAATTTTCTTCCGATCAACCGGCGGAAGTCGTCATCACGCAGGGTCTCCCTGGTGATATTGAATGTATCGAGTTGAAAGGGACCACTCTCTACCTGCAGCCAGGCGCCTACATCGCGTCTGAACCAGGAGTCAATCTAGGTATCGGCTGGGCTGGCTTCAAAAGTTTCATCGGTGGTGAAGGCCTGTTTCGCCTGAAGATCAGTGGAACTGGACGCTGCTGGTTTGGCGCTTATGGTGGCATCTTTGAACGTGAAGTGACTGATGAATATATCGTCGATACCGGACATCTCGTTGCCTATGAACCGACGATCCATTTGAGAGTCGGCTTGGCTGGCGGAATTTTCTCCAGCTTTTTCGGTGGCGAAGGCTTGATCACTCGGGTGCGCGGGACCGGCAAAATCTATCTCCAGTCCCGCAATTACAGTGGCTTGACCGCCTGGGTCAATGCGCATATCTAACGGTGCTGACAGGTCTAATCGTGCTGACGGGCGGGCCAGAATCACTGCAGATCCGAAACAGTATTTGATTGCCGATTCCAAAAGTCGATACGCTTCGCCCTGCCCTCGCCACACCGTTTGTCGGGGCCAGCCCGGTGGCGGGCGTTCGCCAAAAAGTGTCCCAAATTCTCTTGCAACACTGGTTTCCGGACAGGAACAATCGAGATGCAATGTGAAATTCTGTGTCGACCCGCGGCCGCTGTTGCCAAGATCGAGCTGGATGCGGGCGAGAGTGTCACCTGTGAAGTGGGTGCCATGATCACCATGACGACGGGCCTGGTG
>JAQGHT010000622.1 GCA_028291565.1 Planctomycetaceae bacterium
CTGTTGCCAAGTGTTCGCGGCAGATGACCTGCCTTTCGGTAGCAGCACAAAAGGAGCACTAATGCTACGAAATTGGACCGACGGAAGTCGGAATACCTTGCTCGTGATTGTTTCAGGACCGGAAAAGGCGATCGAGTGGACTCGGCCCGGGGGCCTCGCGTTCGACCGAGTGAATCCATCCAGTCAAGTTGGAACATTGCCGGGAGGTCGCTTATGGGCGTTATTCGGTGACGGCATCGTGAGAAATATCAACGCCAGTCGATTGCCGTTTGACTTGTTCGAGATGTTTATCGACCCCCGCGACGGAAAACAAATGGAACAGCGATTGAATTTTTTGGTCGCTGAAGATGATTACTTTCAGAATCGGGACCAGTACGTTAATCAGCTTGGTCAAATTGCATTGTCGATTACAGACTTTGAATCGTTCCATAAACGCGGGGGCTCGATCAGCAATCAGGGGGCAAGCGAAAAGGGCGCGCCCGGAATTCCGACTTTCCCAACTCTTTATCAACGACGTGTCCCCGCATTGCACGTCTTTGTTGGTGCGAGTGCTCCATTCACTCAAGAAGCGGATGGCACGCCCGGTCCAGTGACCGCGCCCGCCAAGACCTTGATGCTGATTCTGGCGCCCGAATTGCAAGGACGAACGAAGCGGGTCTCCCCAAACTGGATCCTGGGCAAAGGAATACCGATTAGAACACTAGACAACCCTCCGTTTGTCATTGCTAAACGAAAATATGGCGAACCCCCGCCTGAAATCGAATTTGGTTTTCCGATCCACAATGGCTATCCCATTGTCATGTTCGACGGAGCGGTCAGGTTACTGCCCGAATCGACCGATTACCAGACCCTGCTCAAACTGATCGATCCACTGGATGCGAAAGCCAAACTGGATATTGATCGAATCGCCCCACTTTGGAAATAACGGCGGGGAAATGGCGGCAGATGATTCAGTCGGCACTGCCATTGAAGACTGGATTCGACGCACATTTCTTGGCATTGCCATTTATTCGTTGAGTGTCGTTTTTCGTAACTTTACTGTTGGCGACCAGCACAAGATGGTACCGCGCTCCCCTGGGGATTGCCGGTCGAACCACGCGATATTAGTATTGGTCCGCCTGTTTCACATCTGCGCCTCGATTCCGTGGCATGTGAATGAATTTCGCGAAACGCGCCCGATACCATCAAGTCTTAGCAAGATTTTCATGAATCAACTCGGAAGATACGCAACTCTGTTGATCTTGTTGACGTTCAGTTCTGCCTCTGGATGCGGCAACAAGCCGGCAGACACCACGGTTGGGGACAATGGCACTGTTTCTCAGTCTGTCGTGTCAACAATAGGCCAGCCTGCTGGGCTGCCCCCGGTACCTGCGAAGATCGATTCAGAGGTTCAACAGCGAGTTCAATTGCTCGGTACGAAATATTTGAAGCTATCGCAGGAGGCTCGGCAACGGCACGACGAGTTCAAGCAGTTGGGGCTGGCGATGCACAATTTTCATGACACCTTTTTGCATTTCCCGGCACTCAATGGAACCGGAAACGATGACGGTTCACGTGGATTGAGCTGGCGGGTGCATCTGCTTCGATACACGGACCAAGCCGCACTTTACCAACAGTTTCACATCAACGAGCCCTGGGACAGCGCGCACAACAAAAAGCTCATTGCCAAAATGCCCAAATTCTACGGCGTGAATGCCGAAGGCAAGACTCGGATTCATGTGCTGACAGGGAATGGTGCCCCGTTCAATAATAATGTGGGGCTGAAATTGCGCGATGTTACTGACGGTACTTCAAACACGATCCTGTGTGTTGAAGCCGGTCCTGATCGAGCGGAAATCTGGACCAAACCGGGTGGATTGGAGCTTGACCCCAAGTCACTACTCCAGTGCCTGGGGCAGATTGGTGATGAGTTTCGAGTCCTCATGATGGATGGAACGGTGCGGCATTTCTTGAAGTCCATGGAGCCTGAACAATTTGCCATTTGGGCGCGGCATGCGGATCATGGAGCCTTGGACTTTGACGCGCTGGCGGCAATTTCACCTTTGAAGGTCAAAGTGCCGGTTGCGAAGAAATCACCTCCCCAGACTCCACTGGCTCCAGCGACTTCACGGCTCGATCTGAGCTATATTCCAGCCAATGTCAACGGTGCCGTCGTGCTGCATCCGCGCCGGTTTTGGGAGCATCCCTTAGTCAGGAAAATCCGCGATCAACGCCCACCAAGCCCGTTTGATCGTGATTCAGAAGGACTTCCACTCGCCTTTTTAAGGCTCCGCTTCGCGAATGCCGCGGATCACGCCGCGCAGATGTGCGAATTGATGGGAATCGAACCTCAGAATGTGGACGAAATGGTGCAACTGACCCAGGCAAGCCCAATGCCTCCCAAGGCGGGAAAAGAAGGTGGGCAAAGAATACAGTTTGGCGTCATTTTGCGTTATAGCGCTCCAATTGACGTCGAGTCAGCAGTTGGCACCGTAGTGAATTTTTACGAAACATCTGAAGTCCAGGAGCACCAGGGTGTCACGTTGATTGCATCCCAGGCCCAACCCATTCCTCAACCTCGATACGCCTTGGCATTTATCAACGATTCGATGTTTCTCGTGGGACACCTGGACATGGTCAAGCAGATGATTTCGGCTCGTGAGTCGGGCGCGCCATCGAATTCTGTGACTCGGCGACTCAATCAAATACAAAATCCATTGTTGAGCATGGCATTCGAAGCGGCCGCCACTGATGACAACGGCCGAGGCTTGTCCCGGGTGCTATCTCCACTGGGAGAGCTCATGGTTCCGTATCTCACAGGGGTTCAGGAGTTCGGTTTGACAATTGACCTAGACGCCCCCGAATTGCTCGAAGTGGAATTCAAGCTGGCGAAACCGGAACTCGTTCCAGGCCACTTGACACTCTTGAACAAGTTCTGGCATCAGATCCAGGCGGACTATGGCCGGGACAAAGAGCGACTGACTGGTGATCCAATCACCGCACCGCTGATCGCGTATGCGGATCAGATGGTGAATCAGTCACCGATTTCGAACAGTGGCGACACCATTGTGGTGAAGTTTCAAAAACCAAAGGAATCGGACACGTTTCCCGCCGCGTGTCAGCCGCTCATTGCGACATTCCGTCCGTTTGTGGAGGCTGTCAGAAAATCGAACCAGTTGAGGGAAGTCTGGTCGAGTTTCCGGGATTATCACTCCAGGGATGGTCAATATCCGCCGCTGAATGCCACGAAAGAACGAGGCATCCCGAGTACAGGTTTGAGCTGGCGTGTCGAATTATTGAAACTGAGTGGACACAATCCTCTTTACAGCCAATTCAAGCGAGATGAACCTTGGGACAGCCCACACAATAAGAAACTCATTTCCAAGATGCCCAAGATGTTTGGCACCGATCCAGAAGGAAAAACGTCACTGCACATCTTCACTGGCCCCGGTGCTCCGTTCCAGGCCGATCAAGGCATCAAAATGAGTGACATTAAAGATGGCCTGCCGAGTACCCTGTTGGTTGTCGAAACCGGCGATGATCTGGCGGAGATTTGGACGAAACCCGGCGGGCTGGTCTTTGATCCCGCCAATCCTCTCAAATGCCTGGGGGCGCGCAAGAATTTTGTGGCCGTGATGATGGACGGGACCGTTCGACGATTCCAAAACATCGACCCCGGGGAATTTTCGAAGCTCGTCCAATACCAGGACGGAAAGCCAGTGAAGGGTAAACCGTGAAGTGATTCGGGATGCCCCCGATCGGAATGCGGAAAAAGGGCGCAGACCCCGTAGTAATTATCTTTAGCGTATCGATGCGGCGAATTCTTTGTGGTTTCGAAAGGGAAATAACCATGCTCGCGATATTGCTGATGTTGTCAACCAGCTTGACGGGAGAATCGCTGCCCAATAGAGCGGCCGTTCTGGAAAATCTCACGGCTCAGTTGCGAAGTCGTGCTTTTGAACAATGCAGCACGGCACGCAACGAATTGGTTCAATTGGCTCACATCGACCCGCACCTGTTGGAACCGTTTGAATGCGTGACCGTTGCCTTGGAACATCCGAGTCCTGATATTGTCGCGTCCGGGCTCACCTTGGTTGGTCTGATGCAAGCCAAAGGCATCCCGACGAAGGGTTTCTCGGGTTCTCTCGAGCAACTTTTGTCACATCGTATTCAGTCACAAGTGAGGTATCGCGTTTACCGTTGTCTCGCCAATGGTCCTCAATGGAGTGATCGATTGCTCGAACTTCTGCAAACGGACATGGCCAGCAAAGTTCAGTTCGAACGCATCTACGCCGCCGCCGTTTATTGGAGATGCGGCAGGCGAAGTGACGAAACCGTTCAAATCTTGCTCGAGAAACTTACGGAGCAGTCGGTTGATCAGAATCATCAGGTTCTGCGTGTCTGGGCCGCCCATGCCTGTGAGATGGCCCACGTGGACGATCCGCGAGTGATCGAAAAACTCCGTGAAATGGCTAAGTCCGTGCGAGGTGCCGAAGCCGTTCGCGGATTGTATGCTCTTGCCGTTCTTTCGCCGGATGATCCAGTGATTGCTTCACAACTCGTAAAGCTGTTAGCTGATCACGGTGAGGAAATCCCGGTATTTCCACGGGAGATTTCTGACATGACGCTGGTACAAGTATGTGAAATCGCAGTCGATGTCCTACCACGAATCGGAAAATCCTGTAAGAACTATGAAAGTCAGCTCTCGCAGTTAATTGTCGGCCAAGACGACAGCGCAGCTATAACAGCTATTCGAACAGTCAACTTGTTGGATTTTCCGCTACCGCAGAAACTCAAGCTCGTACGTGGCGCGTTGTTCCACTCCGACAAATACGTACGTGACGAAGCGCGCAAGACTTTCGTCGAAATGAGGTCGAACAATTCAAATTAGCCGAATCGGAGAAGGAGGAAGTAAGACGAACCCGACAAAAGTCGTGGTCTTCGGAGTCGGTTTCGCGCCGCGAGGCCGGAAATTTGCTCAGACGCAGTGCGCGAAGCGGCTGATTGCGCCAGATGCGCTTTGGAACAGCGCCAAGGGGCGTTTATC
>JAQGHT010000627.1 GCA_028291565.1 Planctomycetaceae bacterium
ATCATACGTCATGAGGTGCGATCCTGCGACAACAATACCAGGTTGCCGTGACAGCGTGACTATTGAAAATTGGGATTTTACGCGATCATGACCCGGCAATTTCTTGCGAAAGGGGGCTACGCCGCGAGGGATTTTCGTAGCTGAATTCGTAAGAAATCGGGCCGATTGGCGCGTCCCGTCCGAGATCTCACGATTTCAACTACGAGGAATTCGTCACACTAGAATCCTTCATGGCGTAAGTCGGCAGCGCAACCGCAGAAAAGACAACTCGTCAAACTTGGAGCGGTTTGAACTTTGAGTCTACCGGTAGAAACAGGCAAATTTCCCGACAAGAACGGTAAAACGACCAACACACTCAAGGCGAGCGTGTCATAAATACACCAATTCTCATAAGGACTTGCATCAAATCTCGACCTGAATCCGAAGATCATGTGCTCCATTGGAATCACTGCTAAACAAGCTGCCCGATCCTGATTGGCGCCAAGCATTTTCGGAAATTGTACAGCACAGGGTTGACTCCACGTTTTTTTTGATATATACGAGATACGCTGCTATCTGTTCATACCAAGTCATGCGTTCGCTCAGCGCACGACTGCTCACGACACCACTGCATGACATAGTGTCTTCTTGTCCGACCGTTTGCCTTTATTCATGATTTCTATCTTATGTCTTCTCGTAACTTGCGAAAGTGATGGAACATATGTCAAAGTCCACCGGACGTCCACGCGGATTCACCCTGATCGAACTCTTGGTTGTGATTGCGATTATCGCCGTTCTGATTGCATTGTTGCTGCCCGCCGTACAGCAAGCTCGTGAAGCAGCTCGCAGATCACAGTGCCGGAACAATCTCAAGCAGATTGGATTGGCACTACATAATTATCATGATGTTGCCAGCAGGCTTTCGCCATTACTGATTGGCAACAGTATGTGGGGCTGGGGGACCATGATTCTTCCGCATCTCGATCAGGCACCATTGTATACTACGTTGTCGAACACATCTGGAAAATCGTATCCCGCTGGTACTACTGCTGTGGGCTTCAGCGCCCACATGGAATCCTTCGCGGCACCCAATGGTCTGTCGACCTCCCTGGCAGTCTTTCGTTGCGCATCGGATCCTGGAACGGCCACGGTCAGCTTGAACGACTTTTATGGAGCCGGAATTGAGGCTTATGGCCGATCGAATTACCCGGCAGTTTCGGGTGCGGACTCACTGGCCAGTGGCGGCGGGCCGGCCAATGGCGCTTTCCCCTGGTACACCACGTGGCCCGATGTTCCGAGCCGAAGTTTCAAGGATTTTACAGACGGACTGAGTAATTCTTTTCTCGTGGGCGAAAGACAGTCGATCGTAAGTGCCAATGGTCTATATAGCGGCGGCGATGGCATTTGGAGCGGTGCAGTAGATTTCGGCGATGATATTTCCGCATCGTGTCAACCGGGATTTCCCTTGAATCTTAAAGGGCCCTCAAGCGGCGGAAATCAAAACTACGCCTTTGGCAGCATGCACGTCGGAGGTGCCCATTTTTTAATGGGAGACGGAGCGGTTCGCTTTGTCAGCGACAACATCAACACCGCCAACTACGGCCGATTGGCTGGAGTCAACGATGGCCAAATCGTCAGCGACTTTTAAGTAACGAAACATTTCTGGAGCAGTCAATTGAAGAACTCTTGGTTGATCCACTTTGCAGCCATTATTGGTGCAGTCTGTGTCTACGTGGGCTGCGGTTCAGGGGCAGGGAAATCTGCTTTAGGAAAGGTGACGGGAACCGTCACCTTTCAAGGAAAGCCTGTCGACGATTCGCAGATTGTGTTCCATAATCCAAACGGACGCAGTGCGACGGGCCAGATTGTCGCCGGAGCAATCGAGGATGTGACGACGTACGATGTTCTCAACGATGGGGCACCAGTTGGCACGCTGAAGGTCACAGTGCACCCTCTGACAATGTCTTACTCCAACAACCCAATCAGATCAGGAACAGCGCCCCCACGCATCCGGAATGCAAAATATCCGGCGCGCTATGGTATTCCGGAAACAAGCGGCCTCGAGGCCATTATCAAGCCGGGCACAAACGAGTTGACTTTTGAACTGACTGAAAACGAAGTTGCAACGCAGAAATAATCACGGCAAATCCATCAATTGAAGTCGGCTTGGTGCGACTTCACCTTGCTGAGGCTTCGTCATAGCTGAAGTTGTAAGACTTCGGCTGAGCGTCCAACATCACCGAAATTCTTACAAATCTCCAAAAATGAGCGAATTGCAGTCGGCCCCGACATGAAGAATGCGGAACGCTCAAGCTGCAACCGCTCTCCGTGCACGTTCTGACGAACGCGGTTCTACAATTTCTGGCGCGCCTATTGAGAGCTGCGGTCCAGATTGCCGCGAAACCATGTATCGGCCACTGGCCGAACGCGCCACTTCTCATTGAACAATTCCAGCTGCCCCTCGCAGCAAATCACCTGGCCCTCACCTTCATCATCCCAGAGAACGAGCCGGGCACCGTCCGCCAAACTATGGGCGCTGACGGCCGTGAGATCGACAACATAATAACAGTTGTCGTCAGGCTGACCGCTCCAACCACAGGCATTGAAATCACACCAAATTCTTGGCAAGTTTCGAGCGGGAGGATTGAAGTTCATTGCGCGAAGCCCCCCTGTTATGCCACCAAAACAAACGCTTCCAGTTTAATCTTGGGTAACCCTCAGCGCATAGAAAAACCCTCGGCGGTTACTGGTCTCGTAATCTGGGATATAAGTCTGATTGAGACTGACTTGTTGAATGGGTAGGCCAACAAACCAGGGGGACCCTCAATGATTCCCAAACTGCTTGACCAGCAAACCGACCCGAGGGTCAGGCTGGGCGAAATTGGTGCCAAAATTCGATGTCCGTCTTACCGAACACAGGATTTTGACTTGCTTAACGTACGAACGATAACGCAAACGCCAGGCCAGACTTGAATCTTTTTATCGGCGCTGCAGAAATGATTTGGGCGCCGAAACGACTTGAGATGAATGACCTTGTTTTTCTTTGAATTCTCTTGGGTTTTGAGCGTAATAGCCTAGACTGAGCTTCAGGTTATACCCGCAGTTCTATCAAATTACAGAAAAGTAAGCCTGTCTGATCGGCGCCGACATTGTTATGATTCAGGTGTTGAATCGGCGCCGCAATGAGTTTCAGGCGCTGACACTACGTCTTTCGGCGCTGATCGGAAGTGGAAAAATGGTGATTTCAGATGGAATGGGGCGTTGGATTCTGGCCGTCTTGGGTGGGGTCTCTCTCGTCTATTCCTTATTAGTCTTGGGATTCGCCGCGACGGCGCCGGACTTGGGATTGAGGTTTCTGCTCGTCGATGAAGGATCTCCGGCGGGACCGACAGTGCGGACTGTGATGCCGACCATGCGTTCTGACGGGGAGTTTCGCCCTGAAGTCGGTGATGAACTGATCGGGCTCGGGGGACCGGGAACGGACTCGCGCCAAGCTCGTTTTTCGCAGCCCATTCTCAGTTTTTTGCACTTTTGCAATGCGTTGAATTCGTTGCGAGGAGAAACTCCTTTTGTGGGGGGCAAACTACAGGCGGACGTCATGCCGTCCACATTGGGAGACAAGATTCCCACATTCGTCGAGAAAGAAACGGGAAACTGGCTGGACCGCGAACGTTGGGTGGAAGCGAGATTTCGACGGGCCGCCGATGGAACAGAACACAAGACATGGCTGGAGATTCAATCACTTTCCACGGGAGAATTGTTTCTGCCCCTGCTGTGGTTCTTACTGGAATTGGGAATTTTCACGGTCGGCGCCGTTGCATTCTGGACGCGGCCATTCGATCGAGCCGCACGCGTCTTTTTCGCAATGTGCCTGGTGACCATGGGAGCCTTCGTTGGCGGTTATCATTGGTGGATTATCGCCGGGACGCCCCTGCTGAATATCCCGTTCGCGATATGCGCCATTCTGGCCCCCGCCGTGACGCTGCACTTCTTTTTGATTTTTCCCTATCCCAAGGGGCCAATTGCGACTCGGCCGCAAATCACATTGATATTTTTGTACACACCGCCGGTGATTGCAATCCTGGTTCTGGTATCCCTGCTGTGTTATTGCTCGTGGCTGTTTCAGTTCGAGGCCGCGACATCTGACCAATTTCGATACACGCTGATGATTTTGCGAAATTGTGTCTATGGCTATCTGATTATCGCAGCACTCTATTTCGTCGGTTCTCTGTTCGCCTTGTATCGCAGTTTTTTCGCGCCCCGCAATACGTTGGAGCAACAGCAGGTCTTCTGGATTCTATGGGCGGGTGTCATCTCCACCGTACCCGTGGGCTATACGTTTTATCTGGCGCAGTTCGATCGGGTCGCGTTCGCGATCGGCAAGGGATCTCTGCCCATGTTTTCCGCGAGTCTCCTATTCATGATGGCCTATGCCATCGGGATTGCGCGGTACAAGCTGATGCTGGTCGACCAGTTCTTCAGCCGTGAAACCACGTATTTCGTTGCCACTGCTGTCGCCACAGTGACCTACAGCGCCCTGGGAGCAATTGCGACACTGACTGCGATGTTGCAATATCGCAGTTCGCACTGGCAGGCCATTGTCATTTCAACCCTGCTGATGGTCGCTCTGTTCCTGCTTAACTGGCTTCGCGGTCGCGCACAGCGGCTGATCGATCGCAGGTTTTTTCGCGAGAAATATCAACTCGATAAGGCCCTGAAGCAGATGAATCAGATGGCAGGCCAGTTATTGGAACCCCCGGCCGTCGCCGAACGTATGCTGGCTTCGTGCCGCGATGTGTTGCTGGTCGGACGTGCCGCCTTGTATTTCCTGGACGCGGATCGTCAACGCTTTCGGTTGGTCGCCGCTGAGGGTGAACGTAATGTGCCGACGGAATTCGCCGCCTTACCCGCGCTCCTGGCGGCTCTGCAAAAAGTTCCGTCATTGCAGCGGAATGCATTGGGCCCGGAAGACGAAGGTCCGCTGATTGAGCAAGTCTTGCGAGATTTGAAAGCCGATTTGCTGCAGGCTCTGGAAGTTGACGGAGTGGTCGAAGGTGTCGTGCTGCTTGGAGAGAAACGTAACGGCACCGATTATAGTGCGGAAGACCTGACATTCCTGACCGCGATGGGTCAGGTCGCGGGTGTTGCGATGCATAGCGCCAAAGTGCATCAGGTCGTCGGGCAGCTGAATGCAGAACTGCAGATGAAAGTCGAGAAGATTTCAGAACAGCAACGCCAGATTGCCATGCTGCAGTCGGAAATCGTCGCGGCTCACACTTTGATTATTCCCGTCAAAGCGCCGGAACCGCCCGGCGAGCACACTGCAGGGACCTTTCGGTGCGATCAGATACGCGGCAGCAGCCCGGCCATTGTACGCCTTTTGGAAACCGTTCGAAAAGTGGCCAACAGCGACTCGTCTGTCCTGATTCGAGGCGAAAGCGGAACGGGCAAAGAGTTGCTCGCCGAAGCCATCCATCTGAACAGCGCTCGCAAACAGGGGCCGCTCGTCAAGGTTCATTGTGGTGCCTTGTCATCCAGCCTGCTGGAGAGCGAATTGTTCGGTCACGTCAAAGGATCGTTCACAGGTGCCCAAAGCAACAGGCAAGGGCGGTTCGAACTGGCGAATGGCGGTACATTATTCCTGGACGAAATCGGCGACATTTCCCTGGAAACCCAAATCAAGCTGCTGCGAGTGCTCCAGGAGCGAGAATTTGAACCGGTTGGCGGGGTGCGAACGATTCAGGTCGACGTACGGTTGATCACGGCCACCCACCAGAATCTCGAACGTTTAATCAGCGAAGGTAAGTTTCGCGAAGATCTGTTTTACCGTCTGAACGTGATCACGATCACCCCGCCCCCATTGCGTGAGCGTTCCGAAGACATCATCGAACTGGCTATGTACTTCATGACCCGGGCGGCTCAAAAACTGAACAAGCCGATCAATCAAATCGAAGGGGCCGCCCTGGACCGCCTGAGAAACTATCCCTGGCCGGGAAATATCCGTGAACTGGAGAACTCCATCGAGCGTGCCGTCGTGCTCACGGAAGGAGACCGCATCACCGTGCAGGACTTGCCGATGGCGGTCTTGACGGGGCATGCGTCAAACTTGTCGAGCGGCTCTCGAGTGAAAAACAAACGACGGTCCGTATTCCTCAATAGTTTGACGACCACGACATCGACAGCCGAGCCGCTCAATTCGCAGTCCCCAGGAGAGACGTTGTCCGACGCCGACGCAAAACTCGTCGAAGCCAATCATGAGCGCGCCGAGTTGATCGCAGCCTTGCAGCAATGTCAGGGCAACAAAGCCGAAGCGGCCCGCCTGCTGGGCCTGCCCCGCAGCACATTCTTCAGCCGCCTTAAGAAACACTCGTTATCGAATGTGTAATCAACCGCCAGCCACCGGGCTTGTCCGGGTGGGTCCACGGCCTTTGCACTACTCATGTTCCAAAGCGATCACATCTGGAAAGTGGTCCAAGAGACCGCCAACCGCCAAGACAAACTCAGCGGGGCGGACCGCCCGCAGCACCGCCACTAATCTCACGGAATCTCCAAACTTGCATTGACTCGACACAACGCCTCGCATACTGTGTATCACATAGCATGTGTAACAGGGCATGCCATTTCTCAGAAGTGGTGGAGACATTGGATGAAGATTGAACGCGAGCTCATGCGTGGTGCCGGGCCGGTCGCGGTGCTCAAACTGCTGGCGACCAGTGAGAAGTACGGCTATGAACTCGTTGAAGCGCTGTC
>JAQGHT010000202.1 GCA_028291565.1 Planctomycetaceae bacterium
AGATTTCGCTGGCGAAATTGAGCTGCCTGATCGGATTAAATGGCTCTGGAAAGTCCACGGTCTTACAGTTCATCGATTTTCTGTCGCAATTGGTGCGAGGTGACATCAAGGGTTGGCTCGATGAACGGAAGTGGAAATCGGCAGATTTGAGATCGAAGATCTCTAAAAGATTTCGTTTCAGTTTCACGGTCGCATTTGTTGACGATGAGAATCAGCCGTTAGGACGATGGACGGCGCTGTATAGCCCAAGCCTGGGACGCTGCAGAGGGGAAACATTTGATTTTGCCTCTTGCTCACTCAGTACCACCAAGCGCACTGTTGTAATATCCGATCTGCCAACAAGGCAAGATAAAGAATTTGAAATTACATTTGACTATACAGGGTCCATTCTTTCCGCTCTCAAGGAATCAATTCTTCCACCATGCATTCTGGAATGTAAAAGGTTCATCGAAAAGATCAAATCTCTCGATCTCTTAGCACCCGAGCGATTGCGGCAGCGAACAAGAGAATCATCCGGTACACTGGGGCTTGGTGGTCAAAATCTGGCCTCGTTCATTCACGAAATGGACATTCAAAAACGACGCGAACTGCTCGATAAGCTGAAGTCAGTGTATCCTCAACTTCAATCGATTCAGTCGAAATCGATTCGGTCCGGTTGGAAGCAACTTGGTGTCGTTGAATCCTTTGACAGCAATGGAGCGAGTTTTACAATCGCAACTGAAGCTCGTCACATGAATGACGGAATGCTTCGATTAATTGCCATCTTAGCGGAATTACAGTCTGACAATTGTTTTTTACTCTTCGATGAGATTGAGAATGGTATCAATCCGGAACTTGTCGAATTTGTCATCGATCAATTAGTCAATGCAGAACAACAAGTATTGGTCACAACTCACAGCCCCATGATCCTCAACTATCTGGATGATAACGTGGCAACGCGAGGGGTGATTTACCTCTATAAAACAAAAGCAGGACATACGAAATCGATTCCATTTTTCTCGATCCCGTCTCTCGCCGAGAAACTCACCATGATGGGTCCGGGCGAGGTATTTGTCGACACAGATCTTAAAGGCCTCGCCGACGAAATTGAACTTCTCGCGGAGGTTGAGTGAGATGTTCTTTTTGTTGAGTGGCGAGGGTCCTACGGACCTGGGAGTGCCAGCACTGGCGACGGCAGAGCGCCAGGAACGCGCCGGTCAATATGGACCAATGGCGATTATCGCGGACAGACTCGTCAGGAAGAAGTTGCATTATTCAATCCTTGAGCGTGGAACGGTGGGATTCGTTACAAAACAGGAATTGATCAGCCGTGCGGCGGAATTCAAAGCTGCTAAAAAGTCGCTTGGCATCCCTGGAAAGAAACGAGCTAAAGAAACGCGGTACTTTTTCAATAATGCTCGCGCTTTGGCGCTGTTTGCGAAAAACAAACAGTCGCTGCTAGGTGACAAAGTCGTCGCAATCTTGTTCCGCGATGCGGATGGAACTGCAACGACCGAACGAGGAGAATGGGAGACCAAATGGCAGTCAATGCTCGACGGCTTTCACGAAGAAGGGTTCGAGCACGGAGTACCAATGATTCCCAAGCCAAAATCAGAAGCCTGGTTGCTGTGTGCCTTAAAGACGCCCCCGTATCAGAATTGCTCCGCGTTGGAATCTCGCTCTGGCAACGACCGCTCACCAAATGGCCTCAAAATGGAACTGGAATCCCTGATTGGGCTGCACCCTGGCAGGCGAAATCTGTGTCAAATCCTTGAAGACCGATCAATCGATGTTGATCGGATCGACATGCCAAAGTTCATGGAGTTTCGGAACCGACTGGAATTCGTTATTAATTCGGGTTGAAGAAAATACACCTTTAGAACTCGCACGGTTAAGAATGAGACGTTTGATCGCGGGGGATCAGTATTGAAAAAGACTCATTCGTGGCCGCGAACAGTATAAAACTCGAACTGGCCATTCGAGCGGTTGGGGCCTACGCTATTCGTGCTCATTTCCAAGATTCCTGTCTCTTGATAAATCACTTTTACCCAACAATAGAACTATGCTCGCTCCTTTACCTCAAGGATTTCGTGCCGCTGGAACACACTGTGGCATCAAGAAAGATCCCGAGAACTTTGATCTCGCATTGCTCGTGTCGGATTTTTCCGCCGCGAGCGCGGGGGTTTTCACGCAAAATCGCGTCTGCGGTGCGCCCGTCAAAGTGTCACGCGCCCGGACTTTGCGGACGACATCCCGGGCTGTGATCTTGAACTCGGGCAACTCCAATGCCTGCACAGGCGACCAAGGCATCGAAGATGCGAAATGGATGACAGAACTCGTCGCGGAACAGTTGAAATGTGCCGCTGAAGACGTATTTGTTTGCTCCACGGGCGTGATTGGACGATTCTTACCGAAAGAGAAACTTGCGGCAGGAATTCCGGCGATTGTGCCACTGTTGGCAGCAACACCCGAAGCATTCGAAGCCGCATCTCGAGGGATTCTGACCACCGACACCAGGATCAAGCAATCCACGCGGA